>JAFGOJ010000230.1 GCA_016926575.1 Anaerolineae bacterium
GATCAGCGCCCGCAGGTCGATCCCGCCCTCGATCGACGCGATGGCCGCCTTGAGGGTGGGATAGAGCACCGTTTCCATCCACGCCAGCCGCTCGTACACATCCGGCCCGTAGGCCCCGTAGCGCAGCACCCGCCCCAGGCCCTCGTTCTGCGTGGCGTAGGCCAGGTTGCCGAAGGTCTCGTTCCTGATGATGAACACCGGCATCGACGGGGAGATGATGCCCGCCATCGGCCCGACGGCGTGGTAGTGGTGGCACGGGGCGAACGCGATCTCGCCGCTGGCGGCCAGCTCCGCCGCTTCGTCTTCGCTCTCGGCCAGCCCCTCGTAGACCAGTGCGCCCATCACCGCGCCGCGTTGCGGCCCGCACATGCGCTCCCACGCAATCGGCGGGCCGGCGTGGAGGATAAGCCGGTCGTGGTAGCCGGGGATGACCTCGCGGGCGATGCCCATATCCACCAGCACCGGCCGGCCACGCACGATGCGGTCGACCGCCTCGGCGTTCGCCGCGTCGATATCGACGCCCTGGCTGGTAAATTGCACCTTCGGCGCGCGGGGCGGCTGCCAATCGACCTGCGTCACCCCCACGCCCTGCGCTTCCATACTCTCCGCAAAAGACCGCAACCCAACGTTGACCACATTGAGGGATTTGCCGAAAAATGACTGAATCTCTTGTGTCATATTGGTCTCCGTTATTTAACCACAAAGGACACAAAGAGCACAAAGAAAACAGCCCTTATCTTTGTGTCCTTTGTGCTCTTTGTGGTCACATTTAACTCACGACAAACCCGACGAGACGCGCCGCAGCCGCGTTGCACGGCGCGACGACTGCCCCGGCCGCTTCCAATGCCGCCACCTGGCGCGCCAGGCCCTGCGGGTCCTGCTCCGTCCCCGTCACCGCAGCGACGACGATCAACTCGCGCCCTTCCTCGGCGGCGATAGCACGCGCCTGGCGGATCGCCCGGCCGAGCTCACTCGCCGGGTCGGGATGCGCGCCGTAGCCCAGCACCACGTCCAGCAGGATCACGGCTACCTCGGGGTCGGCCGCCTCCTGCATCAACCGGCGCACGCGCAGGTCGTTATCGATCATCGGGTGGGGGCGGCCCACGGTGAAGACGTCGTCGCCCAAATCGACCGCGCAATGGCCCGCGCTCTGGGTGGGGTCCGCCAGCCTGAGGCGCGGGTCGGCGGAGAGGTTGGAGTAAACGTCGCCCACACTCTCCTCCCAAATCAGCAGCGCCTCTGCAGCCAGCGTGCCGCCGCTGAACAGCCCGCGCAGGTAGCGTTGACCGGGGGTCAATCCCTGCCGCAACGCTGCGGCCTGCTCCTCCAGGTCGGCGCTTTCCTGCGCCATGACCTCGTCGACGGCAGCGCCCTCATATCCTTCCACCTCGGCGGCAGCCAGGTAGGCAGCTTCCTGGAGCGTGCGCGCCGGGATGGCGCCGGCGGCGACCTGGGCCGGGTCTCCGCCCAGGAAGCAAACCACGGTCGGCTTGTCGCTCCGGCGCACCTGGGCCATCACCCGCTCGACGACGCTGGGAGCGGGAGGTTTGGAGACGAGCAGCAGCACCTCCGTCTCGGGGTCGGCCTGGAGCGCCTCGATGCCCGCGATCATCGTCAGCCCGCCGACGGCCTCTTTCAGGTCGCGCCCGCCGGTGCCGATGCCCTGGCTGATGCCCACGTCGAGCTTGGCCAGCAGCGTGCTCACCTCTTGCAGGCCGGTGCCCGCCGCGGCGACGATACCCACCGGCCCGCGCGGGACGGCGTTGGCGAAGCCCAAGGCGACGCCGTTGACGATGGCCGTGCCGCAGTCGGCGCCCATCATCAACAGGCCGCGCTCGACGGCGTACTGCTTGAGGGCGACCTCGTCTTCGATGGAGACGTTGTCGCTGAAGAGAAGCACGTGCAGGCCGCTGCGCAACGCATCCCACGCCTCGGCGGCGGCGTACTGCCCGGCCACAGAGATGATCGCCAGATTCGCCTGGGGATTAGTGCGCGTCGCGCCGCGGATCGTGCGCGGTTGGAAGGCCGGGCCGCCCGCGCCGGCAGCGTCGGGCCGCCGCGCCAGGTGCGATTCCGCCAGGGCCAGCGCGCGGTTGGCGGCGTCTGCGTCCTCCGCCTTGACGACGACCACCAGATCGTTGGGCGTGGCCGCTTCGACCGCCGGCACGAGCAGCTCCGCCTCGCGCAGGATGCCCTTGTTCGCATCGGTCGCCATCACCACCGCCGCGTCGAGCACGCCCGGCATGCGCGTCAGCTCGCGCGCTACTTCCATCAAGGTCACCGAATCGTGGTAGGTACTCTGCTTGACGATACACTGTGTATGCAAGACAGACCTCCTTTAGACAGAGTCCAAGCGCGTAAAACGCCGCAGATAGGGGCGACCCGCCGTGTCGCTCCTACCTACGGCGTTTGTGAAACAAAGTATTGGGGAATTGCTTGCGATTTCCGATCATTTTCACGTGATGGATCATTGAACGGCGATCGTTATTAGTATAATGATACCGGTCGTTTTGTCAATCTTCGCACTTGACGCATCCCCCCGTTGAAATATAATGAGCCAAGGTAACTGCTCAGCTTACGCTTCGCAGTTGCCTTTCCCGCCGCGAAAAGGGGGAGTGGGGGTTTTGCGGGCGGCTTCGCCGCCCGCA
>JAFGOJ010000006.1 GCA_016926575.1 Anaerolineae bacterium
GCCGCCCGCAAAACCCCCACCCCCACTTTTCGAGAAGATACTAGTTTTTATCACAAAGGATACAAAGAACACGAAGGAATTACTTTCTTTGTGTTCTTTGTGGTCGAATCATCCAACGAATTCCCCAGCCCACCAACGCGCCGAGGGCCGTTCCTAATGTATTGAGCAGCCAGTCGTCGACCGCCGAGACGCGGCTGGGAAGCGCCAACTGCGCCAGCTCGATAGACAGGCTCAGCGCCGCCCCGAGGAGCGTCGCCGGCACCACCCGCCCGCCGAGCGCCAGCGCGAGCGCCGCACCCAGCGGCACGAAGACCGCCACGTTTCCCGCCAGGCTGATCAACACGTACGGCGAGATGCCGCGCGCCGCCGCCGGGCCGGTCAGCGGGGCCAGATTGGCCGCGACGGTTTCGTTGGGACGCAGCGTCATCCACAACAGCCACGCCGCGACGAGCGCCGCCGCCCCCCACCACCCCCAGCGCCTCATCTACACCCGCAACACATCCCCATCCTCGGGCACGATGACGTCCAGACCCGTGCCCGCCCGCGCCTCCTCGACCAGCGCCTCCGGTGAGTCACTGACCTGCGGGCTCAAATGCACCAGAGCCAGCCGCGGGCAGCCTGCGGCACGTGCAATCTCTCCCGCCTGCCGCGCCGTAGAATGGTAGATCGGCCTGGGGTCGATGTCAGGCTGCAGCGTGGCGCTGAAAGACGCCTCGTGGATCAGGAGGTCCGCCCCGCGCGCCAAGTCGACTGCTTCGCTGCACGCCACCGTGTCGGTGACGAAGGCAACCGAAGGCCCGCCGGAGAAGGTCCAGCGCGCCGCCAACGTCGACACGCCCGGCGGCGCGGGCACCGGCACAGTGCGCATCACCACCCCCGCGCCAAGATTGACCTGCTCCGCCACCTCTTCCGACAGCGCGTGCCAGGTGATTTCGAACTGGTGCGTCTTGAGGCCACGCCAGGTCAGAGCCAGCAGGATCCGCAGCGTGGTCAACGTGTCCAACCCGGCGTAGACGTTCAGCGGCGTCGATGCAGAGAGACGATTGAGCGCCAGCATCGGGAACCCCAAGGCGTGATCGCCGTGATCGTGAGAGACGAACACCATCTCCACGTCGGCCGCCTCGAAACCGGCACGATGGATCTGCTGCATCACCGTCGGTCCCGCTTCGATCAACATCCGAAAATGCGGTGCGTCGAGCAGTACGCAAAGATTGCTACGTCGCCGCGTGGGGAACGCCGACGCTGTGCCCAAAAACACGACTTCGACTTCGACCACTGAAATATCCCTCTAATGCGCCAGTACCCGCTCCACGTCGGCCAACGTGGGCTCGACCACAGCGGGTTCCGTTTTCACCGCCTTCATCGCGCTGGCAACGTCCTTGAGGCCCGATCCGGTTGCCAGCACCACGACCTTTTCATCCGCCGCCACCAGCCCCTGCTCCACCGCTTCGACCAACCCGGCGTAGGCTGCCGCCGCAGCCGGTTCGGCGAAGACGCCGCACCCCTGCGCCAGGGCCGGGATCGCGGCCAGGATCTCCTCGTCTGTCACGCGCACGTAGGCCCCGCCGGTGTCACGCACCGCGCGTAGGGCCTTGATCCGGTCGCGCGGCAGCCCGGCGACGATGCTGTCGGCCACGGAGTGCGCATCGACCGGGGCCATCTCCCAGCCCTCCAGCCCACGCTCCCAGGCATCGACCAGCGGGGACGACCCCTCCGCCTGCACGCCGACGATGCGCGGCACGCGGTCGATCCAACCCAGCGCCAGCAGGTCGCGCAGGCCCTTGTGGATGCCGCCGATGATGCACCCATCCCCCACCGGCACGACGATGACGTCCGGCGCCTGCAGGGGCGCGTGTGGGGGCGCAGCATGCTGCGCCCCTACAGCGGCCAACTGTTCGCAAATCTCGTAGGCGGCCGTCTTCTTCCCTTCGGACATATACGGGTTGTACGCCGTGTTGCGGTTGTACCAGCCGAAGGCGCGCGCGGCCTCCAGACACAGTTCGAAGGCCTGGTCGTAGGTGCCATCCACCAGGAGGACGGTGGCCCCGAAGGCCAGGAGTTGGGCCACCTTGGCTTGCGGCGCCGTGCGCGGGACGAAGATCACGTTCCGCTGATCGACCGCCGCGCACAGGCCCGCCAGGGCCGCAGCGGCGTTGCCGGTACTGGCGGTGGTGACGATTGCGTCGCCCCGCTCGCGGGTTTTGACCACGGCAATCGCCGAGGCGCGGTCCTTGAAGGAGGCCGTCGGCTGGCGGCTGTCGTCCTTGACCCACAGGTGAGCCAGGCCCAGCGCGCCGGCCAGGCGCGGCGCGGGATAGAGCGGCGTCCATCCCACGCTGCCCAGCACGGTGCCGTTCGCCAGTCCAGCAGCGACGTCCGGCGCTACCGGCAAGAGCGGCAGGTAGCGCCAGATCGAACGGGTCTGATCCTGTGCCAGTCGTTCAGGCGTGAACGTCCGGCCGATGGCCGCGTAGTCGTACACCACGTCGACGACGCCGTCGTCCCCGTGGTGCGGGCAGACGTAATCGACCTCACCGACGCCATACTCCGCGCCGCAGATAGTACACTTCAGACCGAGAACGTGCTGCATCGCCATTATGGGACGATCAACGTGCCGGTCTCGCCGCGCAGAGCGCGGGTGATGCTCTCGGGAGTGGTGATGATCGCCTGCTTGCCGCCGGCCTCCAGGAACCAGATGATCGCCTGGACCTTGGGCAGCATGCTCCCCTTGGCGAAGTGGCCCTCTGCGATGTACTGCTTCGCCTCGGCCACGGTCATCTTGTCGATCGCCTTCTGGTCGGGCTTGCCGAAGTTGATGTAGACCTGCTCGACGGCGGTGGAGATGAGGAACAGATCGGCGTCGATCAACTGGGCCAGCAGCGAGGAGGCGTAGTCCTTGTCGATCACCGCAGCGGTCCCTTCCAGGACACCCTCGTCGGTGCGGATGACGGGAATCCCACCGCCACCGACGGTGATGGTGACGATGCCGGCGTCCAACAGATTGCGCACAGCCTCCAGCTCGACGATCTCTATGGGCAACGGGGAGGCGACCACGCGCCGCCAGCCGCGCCCGGCGTCCTCAACGACCGACCAGCCCTCGTCCGCTTCACGGTGCTTGGCCTCGGCCTCGTCCATGAACCCGCCGATGGGCTTGGTGGGATGTTGGAAGGCCGTGTCGTCCTTATCGACCAGCACCTGGGTCACAACGGTGGTGGCAACCTTGTCGATGCCGCGCTCTTTGAAGGCGTTGTACAGGTTCTGCTGCAGGTGGTAGCCGATCGCGCCCTGGGTGTCTGCGCCGCAAGAATCGAGCGGCACCTCGTGCATGCCGTCCGCTTTAGCCGCGATCTCGGAGCGGCGCAGGATGAAGCCGACCTGCGGGCCGTTGCCGTGGCCAATCGCCACGTCCCAGCCCTGGGCGATCATATCGGCGATGTGCTCGCACGTTTCCTTTGCCGCCTGGTACTGGTCGGGCACAGAGACATGCTGCTTGTCTTTGATCAGTGAATTACCGCCAATGGCGATAACGGCTTTTTTCTTCTCGGTCATATGTAGGATTCTCCCTTTCTATCATTTGAAATCATAGACTACTATTCCGAAAATAGGGGCTTTGCAGGGGCTCCGCCCCTGCACCCCGCCGGGGGAACCTGCGGTTCCCCCGGACCCCTTCCGCAAA
>JAFGOJ010000231.1 GCA_016926575.1 Anaerolineae bacterium
CATTCGCCCGGGGTTGATGAACTGTTCAAGACGCTTAGGAGGCGCCCCAGACGGCTTAGAGAGCCCTAGTACTGCTACGAATGCCCTTCTTGGGACGTGGTTGACTTGCCTACCGGGTGGGGTAAAATGTGGATAATCGGATGTGATAAGGAGGGACCATGACAGGGCAACTACCATTCGAGACGGACGTTATCGCCACGTCCGCAGGCAATTTGGAGATCACGTTCCTCGGCCACGGCAGCTTGCTGTTGACCTGCGGCGGGAAGACCTTCTACGTCGACCCGTACAGCCAGGTGGCGGATTACGCGCAGTTGCCGGAAGCCGACGTGATTCTGATCACCCACGAGCACCGCGACCACCTCGACACAGGCGCCGTCGCACAGGTGCGGCGGGAGCGGACTGTGGTCGTGTTGACCGAAGCGTGCGCCAGACAGCTCGCGGGCGGCATCGTGATGCGGAACGGGGAGCGGCGCGTGGTCGCGGGTGTGCCCGTCGAGGCCGTGCCCGCCTACAACCTGGTCCACACGCGCGACAACGGGCAGCCCTTCCACCCCAAAGGAATGGGGAACGGCTACATCCTCACCTTTGGAGAGCAGCGCGTCTACATCGCCGGGGATACGGAAGACATCCCAGAAATGAGGGCACTGACGGGAATCGAGTGTGCCTTCCTGCCCATGAATCTGCCCTACACGATGACGCCGGAGATGGTGGCGGAGGCGGCGCGCGCGTTCCGGCCCCGCCTGCTCTACCCCTACCATTATGGTACGACGGACACGTCGCAGCTCGAGGCGCTGCTGCGCGACGAGCCGGGGATAGAGGTGCGCATCCGCGCGATGGCGTAGGCGCTCCCCGATGCGCGAACCGGTCAGCGGGCTGATCCATTTCTTTGCCGGGGTGCTGGCCGTCGCCGGGCTGGCGGTGCTGTTGGCCGTCGGCGAACACGACGCCAGCCAGCAAATCTCCCTGGTGGTCTACGGTGCGAGCCTGGCGCTGCTGTTCTTCGCCAGCGCGGCGTACCATCTGATTCAGGCCCGCCCTTCGACCATCGAAGTGCTGCGCAAGCTCGACCATTCGGCTATCTACCTGTTGATCGCGGGCACGTACACCCCATTTTGCTACGACAAACCGGTCGGGACGTGGCACTGGGGCATTCTGGGGGGCATCTGGCTGCTGGCAGCGGTCGGGATCGGGGTGAAGGTGTTCGTCATCAAGGCCCCGCGCTGGGTCACGGCGGGTGTGTACCTGGCGATGGGGTGGGTCTCTGTGCTGATGCCGCGCGACGTGCTGCACGCGCTGTCTCCGGCCGCGTTCGGGTGGCTGGCGGCGGGGGGCGTGCTGTACACGCTGGGGGCGGCGGTGTACATCACGAAAAAGCTGGATTTTTTCCCTGGGGTATTCGGGTTTCACGAGGTGTGGCACGTCTTCGTCGTACTGGCAGGGGCGTGCCATTACGTGTCGGTTCTAACATACGTGAGTCAATGATGATCTATGGATACATCTTTCAGACGTAGAATCTACCGCAACCTGGGCGAGCTGGTCGCCGACTTCCGCAGCGTGATGGCCCAACGCAAAGCCATTCGCCCGCTGATGCGCGGCGAGGTGATCGATTCGGCATTCCGCGAGCGGTTGATGCTGGCAGTCACGGCGGTCAACGAATGCCGCTATTGCTCCTACGCCCACGCGCGCGAGGCGCTGGCGAAGGGCATCTCGCCGGAGGAACTGGAGGCCCTGCAGAACGGCATGTTCGAGGGCAGCCCGCCGGACGAAGTGCCCGCCCTGCTCTACGCGCAGCACTGGGCAGAATCGGAAGGCCATCCCGAAGCCGCGCTGCACGCACAGATGGTCGCGCGCTACGGGGAGCAGACGATGGCAGCGATCGATCTGGCCTTGCAGATGATCCGCGCGGGGAATCTGTCGGGGAATACGTTCGACTACCTGCTGTACCGGCTCTCGTTCGGGCGGTTGGGCGGGGGGTAAGGGCGACGCGCGCCGCCCCTACCCCCGCTCGAAGACCCGTTACAGCGACTTGTCGCGGGATTGCACGAACCGGTACAGTCTGACCCCCATCTCGATAGCGACCACGACGAACGCAATCGCAAAGGCCAGTTTGAGCCCACCGGTGGCCGGCTCGAAGGGCAGGTCCAGCGCCGGAAGCGCCGCGAACAGCGTCTCGGTGTCCAAAATAGACGGCCCCACGATCAGCGCCCCCAGGATGAACAGGTCGAACCCGTCGAGCAGGAAGTCGGCGATGCGGGTGGTGCGGTTCCAGACCCCCTGGCGCAGCAACACCAGGTTCAAGATGATGGTCAGCGCCCAGCGAACCTCCATCATCGGCAGGTAGATCGAGAAAAATGCCGCTGACAAGAGTGAAGGCATGGCGTGCCATTCTCCGTCGTAGTACGCCCCACCGATACGCTCGGGAAACGCGTTGAATGCGATGAACAAAAGCGCCAGGATGCCGATCTGCGCGATCAAACCGGCAGGCTTGATCTCGTTGCGCTCTTCGACCTCCGGCAGATCGCGCGGGTTCCAGACCTTCTCGTCGTCCAGTTTGAGCTGGTCGTCTGGAATGACCCGCTCCAGCACGGCGAAGACCAGCGTCGTCGAACCAATGCCACTGAGTACAATGTTGATGAACGTCATCCATCCCTGAGCCAACGCCGAGAGCACGTCCACGTTAGCGGAGTCGACGAACAGGTGCGACACGGCTGTGGAGACCAGACTGGCGATCAACCCCGCCCCCACGACCGCCGCGACGACGATGAGGTACAGGTTGTAGACCTTGGGGCCAATGACGTACTGTGGCTGCGGTTGGTATTGCGCCGCCATCTGCACCGGCGGACCGAACTCTTCCAGCACGGCCACCTGATCCGCCTCAGAGAACCCCCCTCCGGCGGAGGCCGGATGTCCCACACGTTTCTCCAAAGCATCCGTCAACAGCGAACGCAGTTCCTGCGTCACGTCGTCGCGCAGCCGCGCCGGCAGCCGCCGTCCGACCTGATAGATGTAGCGATCGATCAGTTCCATTTTAAATTATCCTCCTATTAAACGCTCGATTGATTCAACCATCGTTTGCCATTCCTGAAACAGCGCATCCAACACGCGCTGCCCGGCAGCATTCAATTGGTAGTAGCGCCGCGGGCGTGACTCGGTCACAACCCATTCGCTGTCCAATAAGCCCTGCGATTCCAGCCGTCTCAACAAGGGGTACAGTGTGCCTTGATCGATCTCGATGTTGTAGTCTGCCAGGTGCTCCTTCAGCGAATACCCATACTGTTGCTCTTTTAACTGGCTTAACACACTGAGCACCAACGTCCCTCGTCGTAACTCGGAAATAAGATTGTTGATAGGATCGTTCATAGTATTGTTCCTCCTTTGTTACTGTCTTGTATATTATACCATACAATACACAGTATTGTCAAGAGTTTATTATGTGAAAATCGAAAATTCGTTCATGTGGCTGAAAGCGTGACCTACATTTCTCTTGTTCCGCCCGGTCTCCTGACCGGGCGGAACGGCAGATCAGGAAACCCGCACTTCCGCTCTAATCGATTTCGATATATACTTGCCCGTCGCAGACTATCAGAAGGAGATCGACCTGCCGTGTCCCAAAACAAATCAACCACCACGATATGGCAACACATCGCCGCCGCCCTCGGCTGGACCCGCTCCAGCTACTTCTTGGTGAGCGCGTTCGTGGCCACCGTCGCCGTCATCGTCATCGTCTGGTGGCCGCTCCTCGAAGACGCCCTCTCTTACTTCGACCCCCACCGCCCCTGGTGGACCCAATTCGACTGGCTGCTGCTGGGCGATTTCGCCGTGATGTCGCTCCTGATTATGGCCGGGGCTAACCTCAAAGCCGACGCCTACGTCGTCCTGGTCGGCCTGGCCGGCGGGTTGGTGATCGAAAGCTGGGGCACGCAGACGGAACTGTGGACCTACTACACGCTCGAGCGCCCGCCGCTGTGGATCATCCCCGCCTGGCCCATCGCCAGCCTCTCCATCGACCGGCTGGTGCGTATGCTCCACCGCCTTATCCCGGAACTGCCCGACCGGCTCTTCGAAACGCTCTACTGGCTCGTTTTCCCCGCCTTCTACGCCCTGATGCTGGCCTTCGTCTGGCCCACGCTCGACAAATCGCTCACGCTGATGGCGCTGGCCCTGTGCGCCTTCCTGATGCTGACCCCCACCGACCACCGCGTCGCCCTGCTCACCTTCGCCGCCGGCTCCGCCCTGGGCTACTTCCTCGAACTATGGGGCACGACGCGCTACTGCTGGACCTATTACACGCTGCACACGCCACCCATCTTCGCCGTCTTCGCCCACGGCCTGGCCGCGGTTGCCTTCTGGCGCGCCGGATTGGTGGTAAAATCAACCTGGAGAAAGCTCTATGACCTACGACCTGCGAATCGCTAATGAACTCGATGTCCGCCCGCAACAGATCGCGGCCACGATTGCCCTGTTCGACGAGGGCAATACCATCCCCTTCGTCGCCCGCTACCGTAAAGAGGTCACCGGCGGGTTGGACGAAGAGCAACTGCGTCAGGCCAGCGCCCTGCTCGACAAGTTCCGCGTGCTCGACCACCGCCGCGAGACAATCATCGCCTCCATCGAATCCCAAGAGAAGATGACGCCCGAGCTACTCGAACAGCTCCACGCCGCCGACACGCTGACCGCGCTGGAGGACCTCTACCAGCCCTACAAGCCCAAGCGCCGCACGCGCGCCAGCGTCGCCCGCGAGAAGGGGCTCCAGGGACTGGCCGACCTGATCCTCGCCCAGCCGCTCACGGACGAATCCCTCGTCGAGCTGGCCGCGCCCTTCCTCACCGACGACGTGCCCACGGTCGAAGAGGCCTTCGCCGGCGCACGCGACATCGTCGCCGAAACGATCAGCGACCACCCCGAAGTGCGCCAGCGCACGCGCGCCAAAGCCCTCCAGTGGGGCCTGCTGCTGGTCGAAAAGGTCGAAGGGGCCGAAGACCCGCGCGGCGTCTATCGCACGTACTACGAGCTCGAACTGCGCGTCAGCCAGGCGCTGCCCCACCAGGTCCTGGCAATCAACCGTGGCGAGAACGAGAAGGTGCTGTTCGTACGCGTCGACGTGGCCGAACGCGACTGGCAGACGGCCATCAATGCCCACTTCCACCCCGACCGCCGCTCTCCCCTCTCCGACCAACTGGTCGAGGCGGGGGATGATGCCGCCAAGCGCCTGCTCCTGCCCGCCATCGAGCGCGACGTGCGCCGCACGCTCACCGAACAGGCCGAAGCCCACGCCATCACCGTCTTCGCCGCCAACCTGCGCGCCCTGCTCAGCCAGCCGCCCCTGGCTGGTCACGTCGTCATGGGCATCGACCCCGGCTTCCGCACCGGCTGTAAGGTCGCCCTGGTCGACCCCACCGGCAAGGTCCTGACCAGCGAGACGATCTACCCCCACGAACCGCAGAAGCGCTGGAACGCGGCGCTGGCCCTGCTCGCCGAACTGGCCACGCGCTACGACGTGACGCTGATCGCCATCGGCAACGGCACCGCCTCGCGCGAGACCGAACAACTGGCCGCCGAGTTGATCGCCCACCTCGATACCGTGCGCTACCTGATCGTCAGCGAGGCCGGGGCCAGCGTCTACAGCGCCAGCCCGCTCGCCCGCGACGAACTGCCCGGCATGGACGTCAGCCTGCGCGGCGCGGTCTCTATCGCCCGGCGCGTGCTCGACCCCCTGGCCGAGCTGGTCAAGATCGATCCCAAATCCATCGGCGTCGGCATGTACCAGCACGACGTCAACCAGCACCAGCTCGCCGACGCGCTGGCCGAGGTGGTCGAGAGCGTGGTCAACAGCGTCGGCGTCGAAGTCAACACCGCCTCGCCCGCCCTGCTCACCTACGTCGCCGGGATCGGGCCGAAGCTGGCCGCCGCCATCGTCGCCCACCGTGACGCCCACGGCCCGTTCCCCGACCGCCACGCCCTGCGCGACGTCTCGGGCTTAGGCCCCAAGTCCTTCGAACAGGCCGCCGGCTTCCTGCGCATCCGCGACGGCCGGAACCCGCTGGACGCCACGGCCATCCATCCCGAAAGCTACGCCGTCGCCGAAGCGGCGTTGGCGCTGGCCGACCTCACATTGGATGCCCCGCCCGCCGAGCGCGAGGCGGCGCTGGACACGCTGCGCGCCCACTGGTCTCTGGACGATCTCACTGCCGAACTGGGCACCGGCGCGCCCACTCTGGTCGACATCTTCGAGCAGCTCGTCCGCCCAGGGCGCGACCCGCGCGCCGACCTGCCCGCGCCGATCCTGCGCAGCGACGTGCTGTCGATGGGCGACCTGCACCCCGGCATGCGCCTCAAGGGCACCGTGCGCAACGTGGTCGACTTCGGCGCGTTCGTCGACGTGGGAGTGAAGCACGACGGCCTGCTCCACCGCAGCCAGATGCCGCGCCAGGCACGCGTGCAGGTGGGCGAGGTGATCGAGGTGGTGATCCTCAGCGTCGAACCCGAGCGCGGGCGCATCGGGTTGGGCTGGCCGGGTCGCGAATGAGGACTTCTACAACAAACTATTCCCTTGGTTTTTCTCCCAAACCGCTGATTCTCATCGGCTGGCGCTACCTGCTGCGCCGCCCGTGGCAGAGCGTGCTGATGGTGCTCGGCATCGCCCTGGGGGTGGCCGTGGTGGTCGCCGTCGACCTGGCGAACGCCAGCGCCAGCCGCGCCTTCGACCTGAGCGTCGATGCGGTGACCGGGCGCGCCACCCACCAGATCGTGGCCGGGCCGCAGGGCCTGGACGAGACGCTGTACGTCGACCTGCGGCAGCAGGGCGTGACCCGCACCGCCGCCCCGGTCGTCACCGCCTACGCCGCCTCGCCCGCGCTGGGCGACCAGTCCCTCCAACTGCTCGGCATCGACCCCTTCGCCGAAGCCCCCTTCCGCAGCTACCTGTGGGGCGCGGGCGGCGCTCCCATCGACGCGCTGGTCGACCTGCTGGCCACGCCCAACGCGATCCTCCTCTCCGCTTCCCTGGCCGAGCGGTACGGCCTTGACGCCGGGGCCCGCATCCCGTTGACCGTCGAAGGGCGCGTGGTCACCGCCACCGTTGCGGGCCTGCTGCAGCCCGCCGACGCCCTCAGCCGACGCGCTCTCGACGCGCTCATCCTCGCCGACATCGCCACCGCCCAGGAGCTGACCGGCCGCCTGGGCCGCCTCGACCGCGTCGATTTGATTCTCCCCGCAGACGAGGCCGAGGCGCAGATCGCCCGCATCGAGGCGCTCCTGCCCATCAGCGCGCGCGTCTTGCCCGTTGACGCGCGCACCGGCGCTGTGGAAGAGATGACCGCCGCCTTCCGCGTCAACCTGGTCGCCCTGAGCCTGCTGGCGCTGGTGGTGGGTATGTTCCTCATCTACAACACGATGACCTTCTCGGTCATGCAACGCCGCGCGCTCTTCGGCACGCTGCGTTGCCTGGGCGCAACCCGGCGCGAGGTCTTCGCCCTGGTGCTGGGCGAGGCGTTTGTCGTCAGCCTGCTGGGCGCGGGTCTGGGTCTGCTCCTGGGCGTGCTGATGGGGCAGGCCGCCGTGGGCATGGTCGCCCAGACCATCAACGACCTGTACTTCACGGTCACCGTGCGCGGGGTCGACGTGCCGCCGGCAAGCCTGCTCAAGGGCCTCGTGCTGAGCATCGGCGCGACGCTGGCCGCAGCGGCGGTGCCGGCCTACGAGGCGGCGACCGTCCCGCCCCGCGCCGCGCTCTCCCGCTCCGATCTGGAGACCAAGGCGCGGCGGACGGTGGCACAGTTGGCGTTGGGTGGGTTGGCGCTGCTCGTGGTGGGCACGGCGGTGCTTCTCGTTCCCACACGCAGCCTGTTCATCAGCTTCGGCGGGACGTCGGTGGTCGTGATCGGCTTCGCCCTGCTGACACCGCTGGCGACGGAGCGGCTGATGGGACTGGCGGCGCGGGTGATGGGGCGCGCGGTTGGGGCATTGGGGCGCATGGCCCCGCGCAACGTGATCAACGCCCTCAGCCGCACCGCCGTGGCCGTGGCCGCGTTGATGGTGGCGGTCGCCGTCACCATCGGCGTCAGCTTGATGATCGGCAGTTTCCGCCACACCGTCGTCCTGTGGCTCTCTCACGCGCTGCAAGGCGATCTGTACATCGCCGCGTCGGACATCACAGCGACGGAGGGCCTGGTGCCGGTCGACCCGGCGGTGATCTCGCTCGTCGAAGGGCTGGCGGGCGTGGCCGAGGTCGACCTGCTGCGCGCGGTGACGGTCGATTCGCCCCGCGGGCCGGTCTACGTCGAAGCGGGCAACAGCCCGGTCTATGGGGACCAACTGCTCTACATGACCGCCGACGGTTCCCCCGCAGAGACGTGGGACGCGGTGCAGGCCGGGGCGGTGATCGTGTCTGAGCCGTTCGCCAACCGGATGGACGTTCCGCCCACAGGTGGCACGGTCACCCTGTACACCGACGTTGGCGCGCGCACGTTCCCCATCGCCGGCATCTACTACGACTACGCCACCACGCAGGGGACGGTCATTATGTCGCTGCGCACCTACCGCGAGCTGTGGGAGGACGACGCAGTCACGGCGGTGGTGCTCAAGCTAACTCCACAGGCCGACATCGACGCGGTCGAACAGGAGGTACGGGCGGCGCTGGCTCCCATCCAACAGGTGCTGGTCTACCCGAACCAGGCCCTGCGCGCGGAGGCACTGGTCATCTTCGACCGCACCTTCGCCATCACCAGCGCGTTGCAGATATTGGCGACCGCGGTGGCGTTCATCGGCGTGCTGAGTGCGCTGCTCTCGCTCCAACTGGAGAAGCAGCGCGAGTTGGGCGTGCTGCGGGCGGTGGGGCTGACCACGCGCCAGTTGTGGGGGTTGGTGATGATGGAGACCGGCTTGATGGGCGCGGTGGCGGGCTGTCTGGCGATGCCCACCGGGTTGGCTTTGGCGGTGATTTTGGTGCACATCATCAACCGGCGCGCGTTTGGCTGGACGTTGCTGTTGCAGATCGTGCCGGAGCCGTTCGTGCAGGCGCTGCTCATTGCCACGGCGGCGTCGCTGCTGGCGGGCATCTACCCGGCGTATCGCATGAGTCGCATGGTGGCAGCGGAGGCGCTGCGGTACGAGTGAAAGCCTCAGGCTGGGGTGTGTTTCGTCCCTGCCGACCGTCCCGCCAGCCAGCCGGTGGAAAAGGCCGCCTGCAAGTTGTACCCGCCAGTATCGGCATTCACGTCCAGCACCTCCCCGGCGAAGTAGAGCCCTTCGACCAGCCGCGAGGCCATCGTGCGGGGATTGACCTCGTCCGTGCACACCCCGCCGGCCGTGACGATGGCCTCCGTCATCGGCCGGTGGCCCGTCACATCGAGGCGGAAGCCCTTCAGCCAGCTCACGAGCTGGCCACGCTCCTGTGAGGTGATCTGGTGGGCAACCTTTTCCGGCGGGATGCGCGTCTGGTCGATGCACACGGAAATCAACCGCCGGGGCAGAAGGCGCTTGAGCAGGGTCTGATACTGCTGTTTGCCGTGCGCGTCCAGTTCGCGCAAGAGGCGCGCGTCCAGCTTATCCGCGTCCAACGCGGGTTTCAAGTCGATGGCGAGGGCCACTCGGCGACCGGCGTGCAGCGCGTCGACCGCGCCCGTGCTGAGGGTGAGCACGATGGGGCCGGAGACACCGAAGTGGGTGAAGAGCATCTCGCCAAATTCTGAGGCCTGCGGCTGGCCGTCGACGAGCATCGAGAGGGTCACGTTGCGCAAGCTGAGGCCCTGCAAATCGGGCGCGACGGAGCCCGCGGTCTCCAAGGGCACCAGCGCCGGGCGGATGGGCGCGACCGTGTGCCCCACCGCGCGGGCCATGCGGTACCCATCGCCGGTCGAGCCGGTGCCGGGGTATGAGGCTCCCCCCGTCGCCACGATCACCGCGTTCGCCGAGGCGGTTCTGCCGTCGGCCAGGGCCACGCCGGTCACGCGCCCGCCATCGACCACCAGCCGCTCCACCGGCGCGTGGGTCTCGACCTGGACGCCCTGCGCTTCGACCCACCGCTCCAGCGCGGCAACGATCTCCTGCGCCTCGTTACTGACCGGGAACACCCGTCCGCCGCGCTCGGTAACCGTCTGCACGCCCAGGTCATCGAAGAACGCCATCAGATCGGCGCTGAAGAAGCGGTAGAACGCCTGACGCAGGAACTGTCCCCCCGAGCCGAAGTGGGTGATGAACGCCTCCATCGGCGCGACGTTGGTCAGGTTACAGCGGCCCTTCCCGGTGATGCCCAACTTGCGCGCCGGACGGTACATTTTCTCCAGGAGCAGCGTCCTGGCTCCCATCCCCGCGGCCTGCCCGGCGGCCATCAAGCCGGCCGGCCCGCCCCCAACGACAATGACGTGATATGTTCCCATAGGTTCTGTTCCAAAAATAGGGGGCTTGCAGGGACTCCGCCCCTGCACCCCGCCGGGGAAACGGGTAAACCTGCGGTTTACCTTCCGGTTTCCCCGGACCCCTTCCGCAAATGGGTTTCGG
>JAFGOJ010000232.1 GCA_016926575.1 Anaerolineae bacterium
ACGACAGCTCGTTCACCTCGGAAGACGGCATCGCCGATATCGCACCGCTGGGCATCCTCGAACCGCTGCCGTTCGACGACCTGAGCGCGGCAAAAATGCGCCTGGCCGCGATCGAGATTCCCTGGCGCACGATGAACAACGTACTGGATATGTGCATGTTCGTCTCCAGCGGCTTCACCCGCACCAAGATGGTGGAAGCGGTCGCCGCGATCACCGGATGGGAGACGTCGATGCACGAGCTGCTGCTGGCCGGCGAGCGCGCGTACACGATGGCGCGCCTGTTCAACCTGCGGGAAGGGTTTACCGCCGCCGACGACGTGCTGCCACAGCGGTTCTTCGAGCCGTTCGAAGCAGGCCCGTCGAAGGGGAACGCGCTGCCGCCCGAGACGTTCGCCGAGGCGCGCAAGACGCTCTACCTGATGTTGGGATGGAACGCGGACGGCACGCCCCTGCCATGGAAGCTGCAACAACTCGGGATCAGTTGGGCGCTCGAGTCTCAATGAGCCTGGATGAACGCGAGGGTCTTTTCTGCGACCGCCTCCCACTCGCTGTCCACGGTCAAACAGTGGCCCGAGTGGTGCAGCGTGACCAGCTCCTTATCCCGTGAGCCGATGGCTTTGTAGGTATAGCGGGCGCTGTCGGGGTGGATAGAGCGATCCAACGTGCTGTGGATCACGAGGGCCGGGCAGATCACGCGGGGCAGAAGCCGGCGCACCTTTCGAGTCAGCTTCAACAGCTCGTGTGCGGCGGGAACGGGAGAGGCTTCGTAATGCCAGAGGCGCTGTAACGCCTCGGGGTCGGTCAGGTCCGTCTCGCCCTCGTCCGACGCACCCCACGTGGCGACGAAGTGCCTCATGACCGGCGTGAGGTTGATCATCCAGTTGGCAATTTTGACGGCGGGCGAATAGACGACGATGCCGGGGAGGTCGGGATGGTGGGCGGCCAGGTAGAGCGTCAGCAGGGAGCCCATCGACAGCCCGCCGACGTACACGGTCTCGCAGCGGGCGCGCAGCTCCGCCAGCGCCCGCTCGGCGTGCGCGGTCCAGTCACCCCACCGGCAGCGATTCATCTCTTCCAACGAGGTGCCGTGACCGGGCAAGAGCGGTCCCGATACGGTCAGCCCGTGCTGGTGAAGGTACCCCCCCACCATGCGCATCTCCGCCGGTGAGCCGGTAAATCCGTGAATCAGCAAGGCCCCCACAGAACCGCCTTCGAAAAAGAACGGAGATGGATCTGCATTTCGCGTCGACATAGCGATGCTCCTTTACAATAACGCGACAAACGCCGGCGACATCGCCAGGATGATGCTCAAGTCGGTCAGGAAACAGGCCCACAGGGCGCGGTAGAAACCACGCTTCTCGTAATGTCGGTCCACGCGGTCGTGCTGCGCGTACCAGGGGAAAATCACGATGCCCCAGGCCAGCAGTGCCAGGAGAAGGCCCAGGGAGGGCAGCGCGCGATACCGCGTCCACGCCTCGCTCAGCACGAAGACGAACGCGAGCGCCTCGGCCGCCATGGCAAATAGGAGCGACTGGCGTTTGGTGAACAGCACCGCCAGGGTCGAGTCGCCGCGCCGGCGGTCCTCGTCGATCTGGTAGATCTGGCTCAGGGGCAGCGTCCCGGCCACCATGAAGAAACTTCCGCAGACCACACTGACGATGGGGGGCGTCAGCGAGCGGCCCAGCGCGGCCCAACCGGCGTACACGGTCAGTGCGCCGTAGCCGACCGCATTGATCAGCACGTCGAAGCCCGTGCGTCCCTTCATCCGAAACGGCGGCACGGAGTACAGAATCGACATGGCCAGCGACATGAGATAGGCGACCAGGAAGCGCCACCCCAACGCCACGGCCAGAGGCAGCCCCAGCAGCATGAAAATCACGGAAAATGGCAGCAGGTATTGCGGCGGCGGGGGCGGGTCGTCCAGGTAGCCGATGTCCCCCTCGTCTTTGTCGAAGACGGAGTTGATCGACAACGTGCCGCCGTTGCCCAGAATCACCCATGCCACCACAGCGATCACCCAACGCCGGAGCGTGTCGGCCGTGAAGTGAAAGCCGTTCGCCAACAAGAACCCAACCGACATGTGAAAAGTAGCGATGGGCCAGGTGCGCGGCCGCAGGTGTAGGATGTAGGGCAGCCAACCCGGCGGTAGAACCTTGCGCAGGAATGCTCGCGCTTTCATGTGACGTGTTCTCCTTGTGAACCGATTTAGAGGGTATTGTACCCCTTTATCGATAACACGCAACGTGACAAAACGTGACGGCGAAGCAGGCCCAGAGCCGTGTCCACTCCGCCACCCGAACGGTTACCCGGCGCACGTTTGCGCGAGACGCCGGGCGTGTTATACTAGGCTCACATCACCTGCCTTCCTGGGCGCTCGCAAGCATCCAGCAAGGTACGGAACGAGAAAGGAGCCCTGACGTGTTGGATGCCGAGCGTATTCGGGCAGATTTTCCCATCTTATCCTGTCGGACGAATGACAAACCGCTGATCTTTCTCGACAGCGCCGCGAGTTCCCAAAAGCCTGCCGCCGTGTTGGAGGCGATGGACGCAGCCTACAGAACCTGCTACGCCAACGTCCACCGCGGGGTCTACGCCCTCAGCGAGGAAGCCACCCGCTACTACGAGGAGGCCCGCGACAAGGTGACAGCTTTCATCAACGCCGCCGCGCGCGAAGAGGTCATCTTCACCCGCAACGCCACCGAGTCGATCAACCTGGTGGCCTACGCCTGGGGGCGCAAGGCCCTCGGACCCGGCGACCGCATCCTGGCAACCGAGATGGAACACCACAGCAACATCGTCCCCTGGCAACTGCTGGCCCAAGAGACCGGCGCCGAGCTGCGCTACCTACCCATCACCGACGCCGGGGAGCTCCAGCTCGACGCGCTGGATGACCTGCTCGACGAACGGGTCAAGCTGATGGCCTTCACCCTGATGTCCAACGTGCTGGGGACGATCACCCCGGCGGCAGAGATCGTCCGCCGGGCCCACGCGGTGGGCGCGACGGTGCTGGTCGACGGCGCGCAGGGCGTCCCGCACCTGCCGGTCGACGTGCAGGCGCTGGGCTGCGACTTCCTGGCCTTCTCGGCGCACAAGATGTGCGGCCCCACCGGCATCGGCGTGCTCTACGGGCGGCGCGCGCTCCTGGAGGCGATGCCGCCGTTCCTCGGCGGCGGTGATATGATCCGCCGTGTCGAGCTGCACCGCGCCACCTGGAACGACCTGCCGTGGAAGTTCGAGGCCGGCACGCCTCCCATCGTCGAAGGGATCGGGCTGGGAGCAGCGGTGGATTACCTGAACCGGCTGGGGATGGACGCCATCGCTGCGCACGAACGGGACACCGCACGCTATGCGATGGAGCGGCTCTCGGCACTACCGGGGCTGCACATCGTCGGGCCGCCCGCCGACCGGCGCGGCGGCGTGATCGCTTTCACCTTCCGCGCCATCCACCCCCACGACCTGGCGCACCTCCTCGATACAGAAGGCATCGCCGTGCGCGCCGGGCACCACTGCGCCCAACCGCTCCACGCGCGCCTGGGCCTGAACGCCACCACGCGCGCCAGTTTCTACGTCTACAACACCCGCGCAGACGCCGACCGGCTGGCCGAAGGCCTCGAACACGTCGCGCACATGCTGGGGAAAGCCGTATGAGCGACGTCTACCGCCCCCACATCCTCGACCACTACGCCAACCCGCGCAACCAGGGCCGCCTGGACGCGCCCGACATCGTTGCCGACGCCGACGACCCTTCCTGCGGCGATCAGCTCCGCCTCGAAATTGCCCTGGACGCGCACGGGCGGGTGGCGCAAGTGGCCTTCGAAGGCGAAGGGTGCATCGTCAGCATGGCCTCTGCTTCGATCTTCACCGAATCGGTCAAGGGCAAGTCGTTGGAGGAACTGGAGGCCCTCTCGGAGGAGGACGCTCTGGCGCTGCTGGACGCGCCGGTGAGCGCAGCGCGCCGCCGCTGCGCGCTCCTGCCGCTGAAAGTGCTCCAAACGGGCCTCAAAACGTACCGGGAGCCTTCCCCATGACCCCGTCACCCTACCGCGAGCGCATTCTTGACCACTACCAGCGCCCGCGCCACCGTGGTTCGCTGGAGGCCCCCCTGGCCGTGGGCGAGATCGACAACCCGGTCTGCGGCGACCAGGTGCGCATCGCCGTGCGGCTCGACGCGGACGAGCGGGTGACGGCGGCCTTCGACGGCGAGGGGTGCATCCTCTCTATGGCCGCCGCCTCGATGCTGGCCGAACACGTCCAGGGACGGCCTCTCTCTGACGTGCGCGCCCTCACCGACCAGGACATACTCGATCTGATGGAGGTGGAGCTAGGCCCCGTGCGGGTCAAGTGCGCGCTGTTGCCCCTGCGGGCGCTGCAAGCGGCGCTCGAAGAACTGGAGGACCGATGAGCCATCCCCCAATCGACCAGCAGATCACGTTCCTCTACACGCGGGACCTGGCAGAGACGGCGCGCTTCTACGAGGACGTGCTGGGCCTGCCGTTGGCTCTCGACCAGGGCAGTTGTCGCATCTACCGCGTCAGTGCCGGCGGCTACGTCGGCTTCTGCCGGCGGGAAGAGGCCCCGGAGCGACCGGCGGGCGTCATCGTCACCCTCGTCACCCAAGAGGTCGATGCCTGGTACCGCCGGCTGACCGGTTTGGGCGTGGCCTTCGAAAAGCCCCCCTCGGTGAATCCCGCTTACAACATTTACCACTGCTTCCTGCGCGATCCCAACGGGTACCTGATCGAGATCCAGCGCTTTCTCGACCCAGATTGGGACACGACGGGTCTCGCGCGATGACCACCTCCCCATACCCCAAACTGCGCCCCCTCGACGTCCGCCCGGTGACGCAGCACGGCCAGCCCGCGCTCCTGCTGCGCGATCCGTTGGCGCTGTCGGAGCACACGCTGATCATCCCACAGGCGTTGGCGCCGCTGCTGGTGGTGTGCGACGGCACGCGAGACGTGCACGAGCTGCGCGTGGCGCTGGCGCTGCGGTTTGGGTTGCGCGTGAGCGCAGACGTGATGGCGCAGATTCTAGCCACACTGGACAAGGTGCTGCTGTTGGACAACGCGCGCTTCGCCGAGGCGCACGAGCAAGCGCTGGCCGCGTACCGCGCCGCGCCGTTCCGCCCGCCCGCGCTGGCGGGCACTTCCTATCCAGACGAGCCCTCCGAGCTGCGGCGGATACTGCAGGCTTACGAGGAGGGAGTGGACGCGCCGGTGGCCGCGACGGACGGCGTGCGCGGCCTGGTCAGCCCGCACATCGACTACGCCCGCGGCGGGCCGGTCTACGCGCGCGTCTGGGGCCGCGCGGCCGAGGCAGTGCGCGCGGCGGACCTGGTGGTGCTGCTGGGCACCGACCACTTGAGCGAGGAGCGCGGCGTGGTGACGCTGACGCGCCAGCACTACGCCACTCCCTTCGGCGTGCTGCCCACGGCGGTGGACGTCGTGGACGCGCTGGCCGAGGCACTCGGGGCCGAGACAGCGTTCGCCGAGGAGCTGCACCATCGCAGCGAGCACTCCATCGAGCTGGCGGCGGTCTGGCTGCACTACATCCGCGGCGGGGCAGCGTGCCCGCTGGTACCGGTACTGTGCGGTTCCTTCGCGCCGTTCGTGGAGGAGCAGGCGACCGTGGAAGAAGACGCGCAGGTCGCGGCGTTGGTGCGCGTTCTGCGCCCCATACTTGCCGGGCGGCGGGCGGTAGTGGTGGCTGCGGGAGACCTGGCACACGTCGGGCCGGCCTTCGGCGGGCCGCCGGTGGACGTCGTGGGGCGCGGCCGGCTGCGCGCCGCAGACGACGCGCTTGTGGGCCGCGTGAGCGCGGGCGATGCAGCGGGGTTCTTCAACGAGATCCGGCGCGCGGGCGACCGCAACAACGTGTGCGGGCTGCCGCCGATTTACTTGCTGCTGCGGCTACTGGAGCCGGTGACGGGCGAGCGGGTAGCTTACGCACACTGCCCCGCCGACGGAGAGGGCACGTCGCTGGTGTCGATTTGCGGGGTCGTGTTGGGGCGAGGTGTGACGGCCCCGGCGGGGCCACCACAAACGGGCGAAAATGACGATTGGTAGGGGTCGGTCTGAGGCCGCCCCCTACTGATCGCGGGTTTGGATGCCCGCTTTTCCCGCTTTCGCGGGAATGACAGCGGACATGACGGCCGGTAAGCGTAACGCCCGCTCGGCGCGGGTCCACGCCCCGCGCTCCCGCCGGGTCCGTGACCCGGCGGGAGCAATAACGTCGGTTATTTTCGGAACAGCGCACGGATGGATGCCCGCTTTCGCGGGCATGACGGCCGGATGAGCGGCTATTTTCGGAACAGACCCGTTCTAGGGCAATTCCGGGTAATTGGCAGCCAGGGCGTAGGCTGCACCGACCATCGTGGGGCCGGAGTGCGCGCCCAAGGCCGGGGCGATGGAACCGATCGGAAGCCACTTGCAGTCGAAGTGCTGGCCGAACAGACCCTTGAGTTCCTGGGCCCCCTCGAGGTTGTTTGCGTGCATCACCTGAACCCGTAGCACGCTCCCAAAGGCGTATTGCTCCCCCACGATTTCGACCAGTTTTTGCATCGCGCGCTTGAACGTGCGCGCTTGCCCTTTCTGGACGTACGTTCCGCCCTCTTTTTCCACGCCGATGACGGGTTTGATGTTGAGCAGCGAGGCGATCAGACCCTTCATGTGGCTGATGCGCCCACCATGGATGAGGTGGGTAAGGTCAGAGATGGTGAAGAGGGTGTCGGTAGCCGCGCTGACTTGATCAACGACGGCCAGCACCTTCTCTTTGACCCAACCGGCCTTGATCGCGCGAGCCGCGGCTTCGACCTGCCAGCCGAACGCACCGGAGAGGGTTTTACTGTCGACGATGGTCACGTCGGCCTCGGGGGCCATGCCCACCGCAGCCCGGGCGGCGTTGACCGTACCGCTCAGCCCAGAAGAGATGTGAATCGACAGAATCTGCGAATCCACCTCCGCCAACTGGTGGTACAACGTCGCCAATTCCCCCGCGGCCGGTTGCGAGGTCGTAGGCAAGCCCTCTGCCTTCATCAATAACTCGTAGAACGTTTGAGGGTCCACGTCTATCCCACTGCGGTACGATTTGCCGTCGAGCGTCACGGTCAGAGGGACGAGGTGGAAGTCCAACCCCTCGCGTTGTTCGGGGGATAAATCCATCCCGGTGTCGGTCACAATTTGCATATCGAGCCTCCCAATTTTTCTAGGACTTGAATGGTAACTGCTCAGCTACGCTTCGCAGTTACCTCACTTCGCCGCGAAAGAGGGGAGTGGGGGTTTTGCGGGCGGCTTCGCCGCCCGCAAAACCCCCATCTTCTTCCTTCGACACGCCAGGCGGGTAACTGCCAGGCGCACAGCCTGAGCAGTTACCTTGAATGTACATAAAACACCCGGCATCGAAAACCGTTTCGGCGCTCGAAAGCAATCGGCACATGTCGGGGGTCGAAGCGCACAGAACGTTATCCTGATGCCGGGTATTCTGGATGGCATACGTGAACGATGATCAAAGTATACCTTACTATAAGTGCGTGTCAAGTGGCGCAGGCAATAAGTTGGCAGAAAATGTAGGTCACGCTTTCAGCGTGATGACATTGCTCAAGCGGGTTCCTGTCACGCTATTCCGAAAATAGACCGTCTATGGAGACGTGACGTACTCGATCACGTTCTGCCAGAAGACGAGGTTGTCGAGTGAGCCGCTGCTGCCGATACTGCCGACGTCGGCCAGGGCCAATACCCGCCCGCCAGCGTCGCCGACCTCGACCAGCGCGGCAGCAATCCCCTCGTCCGTCGACGCCAGCTCTTGCCCCTCAACGATCGTGAAGGGAATGCCGTTGTGGGAGGTCATGAACAAAGTGGAGAGGCGGTACATCAGCGGATGCTCGCGGTTGATGCGCGCCCTGGTGAGGTTAAAGACGTCGTCCTGGTAGACAACGCCGAACCGTTCCGCCAACGCGTTCATATCCTCCCAATCTTCGTTGGAGTCGTAGAGCGCGAACTTGATCCGGCGGGCGCTGTTGGTGACGATCAGGAACCCGCCCTCGGTAACGTAGACCTCCAGCGCGTCGATTTCGTCCGGCGCCCAACCTGCGTCGTCGTACATTGTGGGGTCGCCGTCTGGACTGGGGTAATCGACCACCGGCAGGGCAACCACCAGGTCGGCCCCCGCCAGATCGGCGGGGGTAACAGGCTGGCCGTGAGGGATCAGGTCGACATCGAAGCCGGCCCAGGCGAGGGCCATGCCGATGTCGGTGAAGCTGGCAGGCGTCATGTGGTCCGCCTCGGTGTGGCTGGCGACGAACACGGCGCGCCGGGCGTGCGGCGGCGTGACGCGCAACG
>JAFGOJ010000233.1 GCA_016926575.1 Anaerolineae bacterium
CGCGAAAAGGGGAAGTGGGGGTTTTGCGGGCGGCTTCGCCGCCCGCAAAACCCCCTGCTCTCCCCTTGACGCGCCAAGCACGTCACTGCCAGGCGCACAGCCTGAGCAGTTGCGTGCATTATAGCATTTTTCCCTTGCTGGGTAAAGCCGACCATTGACAGACTCATCGCAAACGCTATAATGACGCTGTGAAGATCGGAATCGACGCGCGCATGCTCGCCTACCGGCGGGGCGGTATCGCCAGCTACATCGCTCACCTGCTGCCGGCTCTGGCGCAGGTCGAGGCGGGGTTTGCATACCGCGTGCTGCGCCACCGGCGCGACCGGACCACGCAAGAGGCCGGCCCCCACTTCCGGCGCGCAACGCTGTGGACACCCTGCCATCACCGGTTCGAGCGCTGGACGCTGGGCATCGAGCTGAAGCGTCTGCGGCTGGACTTGCTACACAGCCCCGATTTCATCCCCCCGGCCTGTGGCGCGCGACGGTTCGTGATCACCGTCCACGACCTCAACTTCCTCTACTATCCACAGTTTTTGACCGCCGAGAGCCAGCGCTACTACGCGGGTCAAATCGAGTGGGCCGTTCGGCGCGCCGCGCACATCCTGGCCGACTCGGAAGCCACGCGCCAGGACCTCGTCCGCCTCTTAAGCGTCCCCGCCGAACGGGTCACCACCGTCCACCTGGCCGCCGACCCCACGTTCGGGCGCGCCGACGCAGCTCGCCTGCGGCAGACGTTGGCGCAGTACGACCTGACGCCGGGATACATCCTCTTCGTGGGCACGCTGGAACCGCGCAAAAACGTGCCCGGTTTGCTGGCAGCCTACCACATCCTACGGGATCGGGGGGAGGTGACGGCCCCACTGGTGGCCGTCGGCGGGCGGGGATGGCTATACGAAGAGACGTTCGAGACGGTGGAAACGCTGAACCTGGCCGCGCACGTGCGGTTTCTTCACGACGTGCCCAACGCCGACCTGCCCGCACTCTACACCGGCGCGGCGCTCCTGACCACGCCTTCGTTCTACGAGGGGTTCGGGCTGCCGGCGCTGGAAGCGATGGCCTGCGGCACGCCCGTGGTGATCTCCAACCGTGGCTCGCTCCCCGAGATCGTCGGGGGGGCAGGTGTCGAGGTCGATCCCGAAGAGCCGGAGGCCATCGCTGCGGGGATCGCTGCGGTGTTGGGGGATCCAGACCTGCGCGCCCGGCTGGTACAGGCCGGGTCGGCCCGCGCGGCCCAGTTCACATGGCAAGAAACGGCTCGCAAGACCGTGGAAGTCTACAGAGGGGTGTTGGGAAGCGGGTAGCTCGTTACAACGCCGCGAGAAGCGCGAACAGCGCGACGAAAACGACGTGCAGCACCTGGTCGGCCCACACCTTCACGTAGACCGGTTCGTCTTGGATGTGCTTGAAGACCCTGCACCACCAGGCAATCGGCTTGCCGGTGTCGATCAGCATATGGATCACGCCGAGCAGCAGCGCCTTGGGCCAATCGAAAACGAAGAGCATACCCGCCGCACAGATCGCCCCGTGCACCCAAGCCGCCGGATGTGTCAACCGTTTCTTGTTGATCGCCATCCAATCGGTCTGCAATAGCCAATCCGTCACCATGTGGGCAATCGTGCCCCACACCATTAGCTGGGTAGCTACGTGTATCGAAAAGCCTAATGCATCGCGCGTCAGTAAGGTTTCCATCATGCTTCAATCATTATACGATGATTTGCACGACGAACCGTTTACGGAACATTACAATTGAGTTACTAAAGATGATTCGTAACTGCTCAGCTTACGCTTCGCAGTTGCCTTTCCCGCCGCGAAAAGGGGGAGTGGGGGTTTTGCGTGGTGGGGCATGGTGATTGCAAGACCATTAGAACGGAGTATAATGCAGAGGATATGGATCTACTATTTGTCTTCACGCTCGGTATCGTCGTCGGCGCGCTGGTAAACCGGCTGGGGGCCGACCTGCCGGCCCGCCGCCCCATCCAGCGCCCCAACTGCCCCTACTGCGACGCACCGCGGCCCGTGATCCAATGGATCGCCCTACCAACGTACGTCGTCGGGAAAGGGCGCTGCCCCAATTGCGACGCAACCATCCCGATCCGCTACCCGCTGGCCGAGCTGGCGTTGGGGTTCCTGTTCACCTTTCTCTATATGCGGTACGGCGCTACCCCGCAATTCACTTTCTACGCGCTCTACACGACCATCCTGGTGCTGATCACAATCACCGATCTGGAGCGGCGGCTGATCCTCAACGTGGTCACGTTCCCGGCGATGGTGTTGGCGCTGGTGGGTTCATTCTTCGTCCCCGGCATCACCTGGAAGAGCGCGCTTCTGGGTGGCGCAATCGGCTACGTGACGTTCTACATCCTGGCGTTGGTGGGAAACCTGAGCGTCGGCCCGGGGGCATTGGGCGGCGGTGACGTGACGCTGGCTGCGTTCGTGGGAATGATCACCGGCTTCCCGCTGGTCGTCGAGGCCCTGCTCCTGGCAATCCTCAGCGGGGGAATCATCAGCCTGCTATTGGTGCTGACGAAGGTGCGCTCGATGCGGGATTACATCCCCTACGGCCCATTCCTGGTGCTGGGGGGATGGGTGACGCTGATTTGGGGCGTCCAGATCGGAATCTGGTTTTTCGCACGCTAAAACGATCTTCCCGGAAGCTGGCAGCTTCCGGGAAGATGAGGGACACGCCGACTAGAGCGTCATCAGCACGTCTTCGATGTGACCCAGCGCCCAGTCGATCTCCTCGCGCGAGGCGACCAGCGGCGGCGCGAAGCGAATCACGGTATGGTGGGTCTCCTTGCACAGCAGGCCGCGCTCCTTCAGCGCCTCGCAGAAGCGACGCGCGCCGCCGGCCTCCGGCGTCAACTCCACGCCGATCAACAGCCCCTTGCCGCGCACTTCTTGAATGTTGTCACTCTCCAGGCGCTTCAGCCGGCCCATGAAATATTCGCCCAATTCGGCGGCGCGGTCGATCAGCCCTTCGTCCACCAGCACGTTGAGCGCCTCGCGCGCTACAGCGCAGCCCAGCGGGTTGCCGCCGAAGGTGGAACCGTGGTCGCCGGGCTGGAACACCCCCAGCACCTCCCGCGAGGCCAGCATCGCGGAGACGGGATAGAACCCGCCGGAGAGCGCCTTGCCGATGATCACCACGTCCGGATGCACGTCTTCCCAGTCGCAGGCGAAGAGCTTGCCCGCGCGGCCCAAGCCGGTCTGGATCTCGTCGGCGATAAAGAGCACATTGTGACGCGCGCAGATGTCGCGCACCTGACGCAGGTACCCCTCCGGCGGCACGATCACGCCACCCTCGCCTTGAATCGGCTCGACGATGAACGCGGCCGTGTTGGGCGTGATCGCAGCCTCCAGCGCCGCCGCGTCGCCGTAGGGCACGGTGACGAACCCCGGCGTGAGCGGCCCGAAGTGCGCGCTGTACTGCAATTCGGTAGAAAACGTGACGATCGTAATCGTGCGTCCGTGGAAATTGCCCGCGCAGGCGATGATCTCGGCCTCGCCGTCGGGGATGCCCTTGACGGTATAGCCCCACTTGCGCGCGGCTTTCAACGCCGTCTCCACCGCCTCGGCCCCCGAGTTCATCGGCAACACCATCTCGTAGCCCGACAGCTCGCACAGCTCCCGCTCCAGCAGCGGCAGCTGGTCGTTGCGAAACGCGCGCGAGGTCAGCGTCAGCCGCTGCGCCTGATCGATCATGGCCCGCAAGATGCGCGGGTGACAGTGCCCCTGGTTGACCGCAGAGTAGGCGCTGAGGAAGTCCATGTACTTCTTCCCATCGACGTCCCACACCCACACGCCCGCCGCACGCTCGATGACCACGTCCAACGGCTTGTAGTTGTGCGCCCCGTAAGTCTCCTCCAGTTGAATATAATCCTGCGTGTTCATTTTGTCCGCCTTCTTAAATGTAGCCGTTCTGTTCCAGGTAACCCAGGATGATTGCCGCGCTCTCCTCCGGCGTCTCTTGCGCAGTGCGAATGACGATTTCCGGGTGCTCCGGCGCTTCGTAGGGATCGGACACGCCGGTGAAGTTGGGGATTTGCCCGGCCAATGCTTTGGCATACAGCCCCTTCACATCCCGCGCCGCGCACTCTTCGACGGAACACTCGACGTAAACCTCGATGAACTCGCCGATCTCCTCCCGGCTGATCTGGCGCTGCGCCCGGTAAGGGGAGATGAACGAGCACAGAACCGCCACACCGTTGCGGGTGAGCAGCTTGGCCACGAACGTCACCCGTTCGATGTTCTTGTCGCGGTCTTCCTTGCTGAAGCCCAAATCCCGCGTCAGCCCCTGGCGGACGATGTCGCCGTCCAATGGCTCGACCTTCAGGCCGCGCTGGCGCAGTTCGCGCTCCACGATCCTGGAAACCGTCGTCTTGCCCGATCCCGAAAGACCGGTAAACCAAAGCGTAAACCCACGTTGACTACTGCTCAAAGCTCTTTCTCCTTCGAAGAATTTAGATTCACTTTCTCTGCTCAGCTTACGCTTCGCAGTTGCCTTCCCCGCCGCAAAACCCCCTGTTCTCCCTTCGACGCGCCAAGCATGTAACTGCCAGGTACACAGCCGGAGCAATTACAAATCGCTCGCTAAAGCACTCCGGCACGCCGGAGTGTCATCAGGATCGCATCCTCAGACACTGCCCCCGCGCGCAGGACGGTAGGAGGCCAGGTGGTGCAATCGAGCACTGTCGAAGGCACCCCCGCGCCGCGCCGCCCGCCGTCCAAAACGAGCTCGACCCGCCCGCGCAACTGCTCCAACACGCCCTCGGCAGAGAGCGCGGCAGGTTCCCCGGAACGGTTGGCGCTGGTCACCGCCAGGACGCCCCCCGCCGCCAGCAGCAGATCGAGCGTCACCTGCAAATTGGGGACGCGCACCCCTACTTTCGGGCCCTGGCTGACTTTCTCGCTGACCGCCTCGGTTTTGGGGACGACCAGGGTCAACCCACCGGGCCAGAAGCGACGCACAAGCGATTGGACGTTCTCGGGCAAGACGGCTACTTGCGACACGAACGCGCCCGAAGCCAGCAACAACGCGATAGGCCGGCTGGCACTGCGCCCCTTCACCTTGTAGATTCTATCGATCGCCAGCGGATTCATCGGCAGCGCCGCCAGTCCGTAGACCGTGTCGGTGGGGAAAGCGACCAGGCCGCCCGCCGCCAAGACCTCGACGGCGCGCTCTAGCGCCCCTGCCTCATCGATACGCACGACTTTCGTCCCCACGTTTTCCCCTACCTCACCGTCTCAGGAAAGGCAACTTCCAGAACGCGGTCTCGCCCGGCCCAATCGACGTGCAGCAGCACTTCCGCCGCAGGCAGCGCCGCGCGCGCCAGCCTCACCGCGTCCATACCTTGAGCCGCGCCAATCTCCACGAACATACTGCCACCCGGCCGCAGCACCTCGGGGGCCGCGCGTACCAACCGGCGCACCACGTCCAGCCCATCCGCCCCACCCCACAAAGCCAGGCGCGGTTCATGTACGCGCACCGAATCGGGCAACGACGCCCACTCCGATTCCGCCACGTAGGGCGGGTTGGAGACCAGTACGTCGGCCAGGCCCTTGAAGGGGCGCGCCAGGTCGGCCTGCACCAGGCACACGCGCTCGTGAACGCCATGGCGACGCGCGTTGGCCTGCGCCACGCGCAGCGCCGCCGCCGAGACATCCGTCGCGTAGACCCGAGCCGCGGGCAAGTGCGCCGCCAGTGCCACGGCGACGCAACCGCTGCCCGTCCCCACGTCGAGAACCAGCCGCGGCGCGCGCGCCAGCGCCAGGTCCACTAGCAGTTCGGTCTCCGGGCGGGGGATCAGCACATCGGGAGTGACCGCTATATCGAGGCCGTAAAACGGCGCGCGTCCGACGAGGTAGGGCAACGGGTAGTTCTCACGCCGACGGTCGATCAGATGCCAGTATAGAGCACCCTGGTCGACTGCCACCCTCCGCTCCGGGTAGGCCAGCAGCGTGACGCGCGGCACGTCCATCGCGTGAGAAAGAAGCAGCTCCGCCTCCGTGCGCGGGGCGTCGGTAACAGCCCGCAAATACGCGCTCCCTTCGAGCAAGCAGTCCGACACGCGCATCGCCGCCTAGCCCTCCGCCAAAGCCTCCAACTGGTGCGCCTCCTCCTTCGAGATCATCTCCTCGATGAAGGGGTCCAAGTCGCCGTACAACACTTCGGACAAACGGTACAGCGTGAAACCGATGCGGTGGTCGGTGATGCGATTCTGGGGGAAATTGTAGGTGCGAATCTTCTCGCTACGCTCGCCGGTTCCCACTTGAGAGCGCCGCGCCGCGGCCACTGCTTGCTCCTGCTTGAGGCATTCCCGTTCGTAGAGCCGCGCGCGCAAGACGGCCACCGCGCGCAGTTTGTTCTGCGTCTGCGAGCGTTCCGACTCGCACGAAACGATCAAGCCCGTCGGTTTATGAAGCAGACGAATGGCTGTGGCGTTCTTCTGCATATGCTGCCCGCCAGGCCCAGACGAGCCGTAGGCCTCGAACTCCAAATCTTTCGGGTCGATGGTGACTTCTACCTCGTCGACCTCGGGGAGGACTGCCACCGTCGCCGTAGACGTGTGAACACGTCCTGCGGACTCGGTGGCGGGAATGCGCTGCACGCGGTGGACGCCGCTCTCGTACTTCAGCCGCGAATACGCCCCCTTCCCGCGAATCTCGAAGACGACTTCCTTGAACCCGCCGATGCCGGTCTCGTTCTCGCTCAAGATTTCCGTGCTCCAACCCTGCCGCTCGGCGTAGCGCGTGTACATGCGAAACAGGTCGGCGCTGAACAGCCCGGCTTCGTCGCCACCCGCCCCCGCCCGAATCTCCACAATCACGTTGCGTCCATCCCGCGGGTCCTTCGGCAGTAGCATTAAGCGCAACTTGCGTTCGAGCGCATCGAGCTTTTCCTCCAATCGAAGCACCTCGGTCTGCGCCAAATCGCGGATCTCCGGGTCGTCCTCCTCCAACAACGCGCGCGCCCCAGCCAGCTCATCCCGGTTGATTTGGTACTCCCGGTAGAGATCGACGACCTCCTCCAGCTCGCTGTGTTCGCGCGCCAGCTCGGTCACCCGGTTATGGTCGACGAAAACCTGCGGGTCAGCCATCAACTGCCCCAATTCGTTGTACCGATCCTCAATCGCCTGTAGTTTATCCCACATCCGTAGTCACACCTCACAATAAAGAGGCGGTCTGAGCCAGCCGCCCCCATTCGAAACGTATTATAACTGTAGAAACAAAGCACGTCAAATCACGTCATGGCACCGCCACCTCACCGACCACGACGTGGTCCGCGACGGGCTGCCCGAACGGATCGACCACATTCAACCGCTCCATCGTCGCCAGCAAGTACCATCCGACGACCACCTGGTAGCGCCCCGGGGGCGCGTCGGGCGACAGGGCCACGCGATACGGGTCTTCGAGCGTCTCCCCCGGCACCCAACCCGACGTGGGGCGGGTTCCCTGCACCGGCCAGGCGTCCACCTGGCCGTACAGCCGCCCGTCCGGCCCGACCAACTGGACGGTGACCGTGTAGTCGTCCTCCGGCACGCGCAGAGCGCGCCAGCGCAGCGTCATCGCCAGCGCCGCCCCCGGATCGAGCGCCTCTCCCTCCACCGCCGCCGCCTCCAACAGAATGCGCCCGTTGAAGTTCGCCAGCCCCTCCCAGGCGGGCAGCACTTCGACCGCGCCCAGGTCACACGCGGACGTCGCACCCGCCAGCCAGCCGCACCGCGCTCGCTCGCCCGCCACTGCCAGGCGCAGGCGGTAGACCCCCGCCGCCACGGGCGCGGTAATGACATGGCGGCTGCGGACGGCCCCGGGCCGCACGTCCAGCACAGCTTCACCCGTCGAATGCCCCCCCGCATCGATCCACGTCAGACGCCCGGCCCGCGCCTGCGCCGCGCCGGCCCACGCCAGGTCAACCTCGACCGGCGCGCCCGCCACCGCCTGGCCCAGGCCGTCGTAGCCGACCAGCCACGCGTCGCCAAAGCTGAACGCAGCGCGCTGAGGCAGCGGGTCGGCCGGCGGCGATACGTCGAGCGCGGCCAGCGGATACCACGCGCCCGTCTGCCCAGACACCGCCAGCCCCTCTTCGGAGAAGCGCGGGAAGACGCCCACCGCCAGGCGGTACGCGCCCGGCGCTACCCACGCCGGCGGCACGAGCGCGTGGTAGTCCGGCACGACCGCCCCCACAGCCCAGGCGTTGGTGGGATAGTTGCCGCCCACCGGCCGCGCGCCCTCCGTGCTCCACACCGTCCGGCCCGCGCCATCTTCCAGCCGCAGGCGCACCGCCACGTCGTCTGTCAGGGGAGCCGCCGCCCGCCAGTAGAGCGTGACGTGGTGCATGGGACGGCCCAGTGGATCGGGTGCCAGGTCGAAGGCGAGCAGGTCGAGCGCCGCGCCGAAGCGCGCAGCGGCCGGCCTGGCCGAGGCGGGCGGCGCGTCCAGCGGCACGCTTCCCACCTCCACCAGCGGCCCCAACGAGCGCAGGAAATGCGCGCCCAGGTTGGGCAGGTAGCGCGCCAGGTAGACGTCCTGCCCGGCGGCCAGACGCGCCGCCAGTTCCTCGGCATACCCGGCCTCGTCGAAGCGCATCACCAGGTCGAGGTCCGGGCGCAGCTCCTCGACCTGCTGGAGAAAGTAAAGCGGCGGGAACTTTTCGCTGTCGGCGAGGATAGCCGCGTCTGAGGCGATAGGCAGGCTGAGGACGTAGCGCCCCCAGGCGTCGTCGGCGCGCTCTTGGGCGGTGTCGAGCAGGGGTCCGGTCAGCCAGAGACGGCTGAGGGGCAGCAGCGCCGCCAGAGCCAGCGCCAGCGGCAGGAGCAGCGCCGCGCGTCGCTGCAACCACGCCAGTCCCCACGCCAGCCCGCCGCCCAGCCAGAACACCAGCACCACGTGCGCCGGAATCGAGAAGGCGGAGTAGTCCGGTTCGGCAACGTAAAAACTCAGGTTGAACCAGACCCAGGCGGCGCAGGCCAGCACCGTCCCCAGAGCCAGCGCCCAACGGCGGCGGAAGAGGCTCCCCACCCCCAGCAGCGCCAGCGCCAACCCGCCCCATCCCACCTGCGCCCGCAGCAGGCGCAGCACCACGCCCCAACGCGCCGGGTCCTGCACGCAGGCCAACGGGCGGAGCGCCCCGCCCGACTCGGCGTTGGTGACGAAGGCCCAAAAATGGGAGAGCGACATCGTCTCTCCGCCGTTGAGGGCCGGCCAGCGCAAGGGGATGTACAGGTAGAGCGCCAGCCCCGCGGCGAACAGACCCGCCGCAGCGGCCAGTGAGCGGAGCGCCGGGCGCGGCCTGGCCGTCAGCACGAGCGGCAGAAGCAACAGGCCGAGCGCGCCCAGCGTGAGGTGCGCGGCCACGCCCAGCCCCGCCAGCAGCCCCAGCCAGGGCAAGGCGCGTTCCGGCCCCAGGTCGCCGCTCACCCAGCGCACAGCCAGACACAGGGTCAGAGCGACGAGCAGCGCGTTGAGGCCGTAGACCTCGGCTTCGACCGCGCGTGACCAAAGCGTAGGCGAGAAGGCCAGCAGGAACGCAGGAATGAACAGTGACGAATCAGAAAATGAGCGTTGAGGAAACGAGAAAGTGGAAAGGTGACGCAGGGCGAGGAAGAGGAAGGCGGCGGCGAGAGCCGCGCAGATGGCGGAGCTGAGGTTGACGCGCCAGGCGATGGAACCGAACGGAATCAGTGAGAAAAGCTTGCCCACCAGAATGTAGAGAGGGTAGCCGCTGGGGTGTGCCACGCCCAGGCGCGGCGCGACCACCTGGAACTCGAACGTGTCGGCGCGCCCCACCCATGGAGCCACGTCGGGCAGGTAGACCGCCAGCGCGACGCAGAAGACGGCCAGGAAGCCCACCCGATCCGGCAGCGGACGGCGCAGATGAAGCAACGCAGTGAGCAGAAGCGCGCCGGCGATGAGGACAGGGCCACGCCAGGGCTGCACAGGCCCCCCGGCCAGGTCGAGCAGGGGCAGGAACAGAGGGGTGAGACGGCAGGCCGCGTTCCAGGACGGTTCTTTCCGCACAGCGACCCAGAGGAGTGCGGCCGACGCTGTCAGTAGGGCCAGGAAGAGCGCGCCGGGAAGGTTAAGGAAGAAGGGCAACCGGGCTTCGAGCGCCAGCACGCGGGCGAGCGCCCATCCCCAACCGGCTCCCGCCGCGCCGGCGCAGCCCCACGCCCACGCGTCACGGCGCTTGTGCATCTTCGGGAGGTGGGTCGTCGTGGTGGAAGTACCACTCCAGGATGTCTTGCACCACCGGCACCGCAGCGGTCGACCCCTCCCCGCCGTTGTAAACGAAAGCGATCACCGCGATCTCGGGGGCTTCCACCGGGGCAAAGGCCATGAACCAGGCATGAGTCGGCATAGCCAGCCCTTCGCCGCAGATGCCCAAGCCAAGGGCGATGTCGTCGCAGTACTGAGCGGTGCCGGTCTTGCCGGCCACGCGCACCCCTTCCACCTGCGCATTGGGGGCCGTACCGTAGACCACCGCGCCCTCCAGCCCGGCTTGGATGACGCTCCAGTGCTCGGGGGAAATCGGCAGGGTGTGGCTGATGACCGGTTCGAACGGGCGCACGACGTTCCCTGCGTAATCGGTGATGTGGTGAACGATCTGGGGCCGGTACAGCGTGCCGCCGTTCGCCGTCGTAGCCAACACGTTGAGCATCTGCAAGGGCGTCACCTGCAGGTAACTCTGCCCGATGGCCATATCGTACGTGTTGCCGGTGGTCCAGTTCTCGCCGATGGTCTGCCGCTTCCATGCGGGGTCCGGCACCAACCCGGCGGACTCGCCAGGCATCTCGATCCCCGTAACCGAGCCCAGGCCGAAGAGGCGCGCATAACGCGCCATCGTGTCTGCGCCCAGGCCCTCGAAATTGTCATCTTCGAAACCGCCGCCCACTTTGTAGAAGAAAATGTCGCACGAGTACGCCAATCCGCCAACGATGTCGTTGTAACCATGGCCCGAACGCAGCCAGCAGTAGAACGGCTGGGCCATGGCCGGGTCGTTGGGGTAATAGCGGTTGGGCAATTCGATCCTGCCCGGGCAATCGAGGCGCGTGCGGGGCGTCAGTACGCCCTCTTGGAGCGCCGCAGTGGCAGGGATGATCTTGAAAATCGAGCCGGGGGGCAGGTTGTCGGCGATGGCGTGGTTGATCAGCGGCCGGTGGGGGTTCTCGTACAGGCGGTTCAGGTCATCCTGAGAGATGCCCTGAGCAAATAAGTTGTTGTCGTAGCTGGGCAAGCTGACCATAGCCAATATCTCGCCGGTGCGCGGGTCCATGGCAATGGCGACGCCGCGTGGGCTGCCGTAACGCGCCATAGCACTCGACAGCGCATCCTGCGCCACCTGCTGCAAGGCCAGATCGATGGTCAGGTAGACGTTGTGGCCCGGTATCGGGACGATCTCCTCACCCAGGATGCGGATGGGCCGCCCGTACACGTCTTCCTCCTGGTAGCGCTGGCCCGGAATGCCCCGCAGCCACTCTTCGAGGCCGGCTTCCACACCGGCGTACCCGATACGATCGGTGGCGGGGTCGTAGCCCTCTTCAACGTACTCGTCGGCAAACGCCTCGGGGATCGCCCCCAGGTAGCCGAGCAACTGGGAGATCAAGGAGCCGTAGGGGTACTGGCGGCGCGACGTCACCACGACTTGCGTGCCGGGCAGAGTGAGGTTTTCCTGCGCCACCAGCAGCGCCCGTTCTCGGTCGACCCGCAACGCCACCGGCACCGCGTCGTAGTAATAGCCCAGATCGATGGCGCCATCGAGGGTCTCGCGAATGTCCGCGTAGGGCACATCGATCAATTCGGCCAAGCGCCGCAGCACGCGCTCCTCGTCTTCCTCTTCGTCCGGGAGCAAAGCCGGGACGATGGCGATTTCGAACATCGGCGCGTTGCGCACCAGGGTCTCGCCGTTGCGGCTGTAGATGATGCCGCGTGCGGCCGGCAG
>JAFGOJ010000234.1 GCA_016926575.1 Anaerolineae bacterium
GCAGGTTTACCCGTTTCCCCGGCGGGGTGCAGGGGCGGAGCCCCTGCAAAGTCCTGGTAACCGATGGTCGGCGGGTTGGAAACCCGCCCTACAATTGGGCGTCATTCCCGCGCAAGCGGGAATCCAGTTTGCGTACAATGGATGCCCGCTTTCGCGGGCATGACAACCGGGTACGTGCTATTTTCGAAGTAGGGTAATCGATGCCATATCAGAGCGTTGACAACGTGACCATGTTCTACCGTCTGGAGGGGAGCGGCCCGCCGGTCTTGCTGCTGCACGGCATGGGCTCCTGTGCCGACGATTGGTTCTTCCAATTCCCCGCCCTGGTCGACCGCTATACGGTGCTGGCGGTCGACCTGCGTGGGCACGGACGGAGCGCCGCGCCTCCAGCCCCCTACACCATCGCCGGGATGGCCGACGAGGTCGCCGCGCTGATGGTTGCGTTGCAACTCGATCTGGCTCACGTGGTGGGCCTGTCGTTGGGCGGGTTGGTGGCTCAATCGCTGGCGGTTCGGCACGCGGAACGCGTGCGCACGTTGGTATTGGTCAACACCTTCGCCCGGCTGCGACCGCGGGGGCTGCGCGGGTGGTGGTACTTCCTCAAACGCGGCGTCGCACTGCTCACCGGCGGCGTCGAGGCGCAGGCGGAAGTCGTCGCGCGGGGCGTGTTTCCCAAGCCGGAGCACGCGCTGCTGCGCCAGGCGACGGCGGAGCGGCTGCGGGCTAACAACCCGGCCGCCTATCGCGCGACGATGCGCGCCGTCGTGCGTTTCGACGGGCGCAGGGACCTGGCGCGCATCGCGGTGCCGACGTTGGTGATCGCCGGCGTGGAGGATACGACGGTGCACCTGGCGGCCAAGGAGGCGTTGGCGGCGGGGATTCGCGGCGCGCGGTTCGAGGCAGTGCCCAATTCGGGCCACGCCACGCCGCTGGATCAGCCGGAGGTGTTCAACCGCTTGTTGCGGGAATTTTTCTAGCGCAGGATGTCTTCTTCCGCCAGCGCCAGCAGCTCCGCTTTGCGCTCTGGCGACGTTCCTTTTGTGTCGAGATACAGCTTCAACAGCTCCATGGGCGTCATCTCCTCCGGTGAGAGCGCGCCCAGCCGCACGCGCGCCGCGCGCTCTACCTCGCGGTTGATGCCGCCGATGAAACGGGCATCGTTCAGCAGGGTGCGGATGTCCCGGTCGCCCACCAGTTTCTCCTGCCCTTCATCCAGCGTGAGGATCACGCGCACCACGGCGTCGGTCAGGTCGTAGCTGGCGACTGCCTGCTGGAGCGCCAGCAGCGGCTCCTCAGCGCCGCGCAGGTCGGCGCGCACGGTGACGAAGGGGCGCGCTGCCACTTCGACGAACTGCCACGCCGTCTCGCCGCGCGCTACTTCTACCCAGCAGAAGCCCTTCGCCTCTTTCTCCTCGCCGAAGTCGATGCGCTCCAGACTTCCAGAATAAACCAGCGCCGGGTAGGCGCTGCCGTTGAGGCTCTGGTGCTTGTGGATGTGCCCCAACGCCACGTAATCCCAAACCGGGTCCGCCAGGACAGACTTGAGCACCACCGCGTCACGGCCGATCATCACGCTGCGCTCCGATCCGTAGGTCGCCTCGGAGACGCTCAGGTGCGCGGCCAGCACGGCGGGGATGGCGGGGTCGACCTGTTGCGTCAGCGCCTGTATCGTCTGGGCGATGATGCCCTGGAGCGCCCGGTCCAGCTCTTCGATGGAGAGGCCCTGGTAGTCGTCGTGGGTCAGGAGCCGCTGACGCACGGGGTAGGGGACGGTGGCGACCTGCAGCGGACCGCGGCGGGTGTCGATGCGGTGGATCTCCTCGACGCGCCCTACGATCACGTTGGGCACCTCCAGCGTGCGGAAGATGTCGATGCTGGAGGCTTTCTGGGTCATCGTGGGCAGGTCGTGGTTGCCGACGAGCAGGACGACCGGCACGCCGGCGTCGGCGAGGCGCTTGACGCGCCGGGCGAAGGCGCGCTGGTAGGTGGGGCTGGGGTTACGGGTCTTGTAGGCGTCTCCGGCAAAGATGACCAGGTCGACCTCGTGCGCCAGGCCGTAGTCGATCACCTCGTCCAACCGGCGGAGGAAATCGAGCACGCGCTGGTTGATGCCGGTGGCGGGGTCGATGCCGCCGTAGTTCTCTATGCCGATGTGCAGGTCGGCGAAGTGGAGCAGGCGAATCGGGTCGACGGTCATGAGCGGTCGAACTCGGCAATCAGGAAGGTATGGTCGGACGGGCGTTCGGCGCGCCGGGCGTCCACGTCGATCCAGGCGCGCGTCGACTGCGCGGCCAGGGGGGCCGTGGCCCAGATGTGATCCACGCGCCAGCCGACGCCGCGCTCGATGGGGTTGCGCGCGCGGTAGTCCCAGTAGGAGTAGTGGCCCGGCTCGTCAGGGTGATGGTGGCGGAAGACGTCGGTGAAGCCCCACGCGCGCACGGCTTCCAGAGCCGCGCGTGCCTCGGGGTGGTAGTCGACGTGGTCCTCCAGGCGTTGGGGGGCGTAGATGTCGATCGGCAGGGGGGCGACGTTGAAGTCGCCCATCCACAGGAGCGGCTGTCCGGGGTCGTAGAGGTGCTCGAACAGGGCGCGCAGCCGGCCGAACCATTCCAGCTTGTAGCGGAAGTGTTCGGAGTCGGGATCCCGCCCCTGGGGGACGTAGGTGTTGACGACGGAGACGCCATCGATCACGGCGCGGATGAGGCGCGGTGCGTCGGTGGGGTCTTCGTCGAAGCCATAGACGATGTCCGACGGTTCCACGCGGCTGAGGATGGCCACGCCGGCGTGGGATTTCTGCCCGCGGAAGACGACGTGGTAATGGGCGGCGCGGATCGGTTCGGCGGGGAAGTCTTGGTCCTGCACCTTCGTCTCTTGCACGCAGAGGACGTCGGGAGCCTCGCGGTCGAGCCAGTTCAGGAGCTGGTCCAGCCGGGTGCGGATCGAGTTGGCATTGAACGTGGCGGCTTTGAACAAAGGGACACCTCCGTTATTCTGCGAAAGGCCGGTCGTAGAGCCGTTTCTGCGTGCCGTGGCGGCGGGCCTGCATGCGCCAGCCGATGCCGCCGAACAGGGAGTAGGTCCAAGACGGCATCAACGGGCGGCCCATCAGCGCGACGGTCTCTTGCGGTACCGGTGTGCCTGCGGCGAGGGCGGCGGCGGCCGCGTCGAGTGCCGCGATGACGTGGCGCACCATGCCGCCGCGCTCCTCGAGCGGGAGGCCGTCGATGGCTGCGCCGGCGCCCATTGCCAGCCCGCCGGCCCATTCGAAGCGCGCCTCGCGCGCAAACTGGTGGCAGATCGCCAGCGCCGTCTCGTTTTGGCTGGTCTCGGGGAAGCCGCAGTTGACGATGGCCAGCAACCGCTGCCCTGCTTTGGGTGTGCCAGCCCGGCGGCTGGTGGCGAGCTGCTCCAGCGTCTTGGTCACCAGCGCGGGCAGGCAGTCGACGTAGAGTGGAAAGGCGAGCACGACCACGTCGGCGTGGTTGGCCGCGTCGAGCATCGCGGCGTGTTGCTCCTCCGAGCGGTGCGCGCGGTGGATGAGGATGACTTCGGTGTCAAATCCCTGCGTTTTCAACCGTTCGAGGACGTGCGATCCCAGCGACTCCGACGTACTGCGGGGCCGCCGTGCACTTCCGACCAGCAAGAGTGCTTTTTTCTGCATCACGTCACCTCCACGGCGGTGAGGAGGGTATGGAGCTTGCGTTCGACCTGCTCCGGCCCTTCGCCGTCGAAGACCACGCCCGCCGCGTGGGCCGGGCAGTGCATGTTGATAGCGTTACGTTCGATCAGCGTGGTAAAAATCCGCTCACTCTCCGCATCAGGTTGGGGGAGCGTTCCCACACCGAGCAAGCGCGGATACCGTTCGTAGCGCGGCACGTGGTGGATTTCCCCTTTCACCATTTTGAAGAAGGGAAGGATATTACAGATCGAGCGGTCCAGCACTTTTTTTAGCTCGTAGGAGTACCCGCCGAACGTCACCGGGGTCAGGTAGATGAGCAGGTCGCTTTGGACGATGGCCCGGCTGACCTCGCGCGAGGCGTCGTCGACGATGCACATGCCGGGCGTCTGCACCCAGCAGCCGAAGCAGCCGCGGCAGGGTTTGACGTCCATTTCTCGCAGGATGAACGAGCGGTGTTCCCAGCCGCGCGCGTCCAATTCGGCGACAAGTGATGCGTGGAGCGCGGCGAGTGTCCCGCCATCGGATCCCGCGCCGTCGAGAATAGTAATCTTCAAGTTTGCCTCCTTCGTACTGCAACGAGATGTTGCGGTTGTTGTAACTGCTCAGCTTGGTCATTGCGAGCGGCCCAAAGGGCCGCGAAGCAATCTCCTCATCGCGTTTTGGGGATTGCTTCGGGCGCTAAAGCGCCCTCGCAATGACCCGCTGGCGGGAAGGCTGAGCAGTTACGCGCAAGGTCTATTTCCGCGAGCGCCAGATGGAGAAGATCAGCCACAGTCCCAGCAAGCTCAACCCGACGAAGCCGACGATGACCGACAGGGTGGCCAGCCCCCACTCTTCGGCCAGGTTGAAGGTGGGAATGACCAGGGCCAGTCCAACGATCAGCGCGGCCAGCAGTACGCTCATCGAGAGGCGGTTCGCCAGCCGGTCAAGGCGCAGCAAGGCTTGGTCCAGACCCTGGTGGCGGATCTTGAGCTCCAACTCCCCCTTCTCGGCGCGGGTGAGCAGTTGGGAGCCGACGCGCGGGGCCAGGGCCAGCAGTTCCGCCCACCCGTCGATGCCTTTGAGCACCGACGGGCCCCAACTGCGTGGGGAGGCCATCTGCAGCCCGAACTGGCGCACGAAGGGGCGCGAGAAGGCGAACATGTCGAACGTGGGATCGAGTTGCAGGCCCACGCCCTCCATCATCCCCAGCGTCTTGGCCAGCAGCCACAGGTCCGACGGCATATAGAGGTGGTGCTCGAAGACGATGGGCATGATCTCTTCGATCACCTCGCGTGCGCGGACCGAGCCGAGCGGCATGCCGTAGTACTTGCGCAGCAGCCGCGAGATGTCTCGCTGGAGCGCGCGCCGGTCGACGGTGCCCGGCACGACTTCCATGCGCACCAGTTGATCGACGATGCCCTCTTCGTCCAACTGCACGGCAACGATGTAGAGCCGGCTCAGGTCGGCCTGCATACTGCGGCCCAGGTGCCCGACCATGCCAAAGTCCATCGCGCCGATCACCTCGCCGCGCATCACCACGAAATTGCCCGGATGGGGGTCGGCGTGGAAGAAGCCATCCTCCAGCACCTGTTTGACGATCATCCGCGCGGCGTTTTCGGCGATGCGTTTGCGGTCGTAGCCCATCGCGTCCAGCGCGTCGAGGTTGTCGATCTTGATGCCGCTGATGCGCTCCATCGTCATCACGTGGGCGGTGGTCAGGTCCCAGTATACTTTTGGGATGTGGAGGAACGGTTCGTTGGCAAAGTTTTTGCGGAAACGGTCAGCGTTGCGCGCTTCGCGGTAGAAATCGAGTTCGGCCTTGAGCGTGTCGGAGAATTCCTCGGCGATGGCGGGCAGGTCGTAGATCTCGCCCAGGAACGTCCGCTCGTCCAATACCTGCGATACGTCGAACAGGATTTCCAGGTCGGTCTGGATGACGCGGCGGATGCCCGGCCGTTGGACTTTGACGACGACGTGCTCGCCGCTGGGCAGGGTGGCGGCGTGGACCTGGGAGAGGGATGCGGCGGCGAGGGGAATGGGGTTGAACGTGGCGAAGAGTCTGTCCGGCGGCGCGCCCAGTTCGTTTTCGATGCGCTGCTTGATCGGCTCCCACGGCTCTGGCGGGACCGTATCCTGGAGCTTGGAGAGTTCGGCGATGAAGGGCGGCGGTAGGAGGTCGGGGCGCGTGCTGAGCACCTGGCCGAGCTTGATGAAGGTGGGCCCCAGCGCCTCCAACGCCAGCCGCAGCCGCGCCGGCGCGCCGAGAGGGGTCTCCACCGGCTGTCGCCCGCGCAGAACCCGGCGTGGCAGCGCCAGGTACGGTTGCAGCTCCAGCAGATCGATCAGCTCGCCAAAGCCTTGCGTGGCAAAGACCTGAACGATCTCCCGGTAGCGCTGGAAGTGCCGGATACTGCGGACGGGCGAACGTGCCATAGGATTCAATGCCGATATAACCACTTTGTGGTTAAATCTGGATTGGCAGTTATTCCTTACCTTCTTCTTTTGGCTCTTCGGCCTGGCCGGCCAGGGCGTCCACACGTGCCTTGAGCGCGTCGAATTCCTGACGAGAGACGGGAGCGGCGCCGCGTGCCTTCTCGACCTCGCTGCGAATCAGCTTGCTCAGCTCCGCGCGTTCTTCCTCGCCCTTGGTAACCAGGTCGTCGATCAGCTTGCGCGACTCGGTGGCCTCGATCCTGCCCTCGTGGACCAGTTCGTCGACGGCCTTGGCGACCTTCTCCCGTGTCAGCGTCAGCACACCCAATCCCAGTAGAAATGTCTTTTCGATTACGTTAGTCATTTTTACCTCCGTTTTTTACCTAACTGTTCAACGCCCGCCACACCCGTTCCGGCGTGAGCGGCAGATCGCGAATCCAAACCCCGGTCGCGTCGTAGATCGCGTCGACCATGGCCGGGGCGATGCCGTCCATCGAAATCTCGCCCACCGACTTCGCCCCGAACGGCCCGCTCGGCTCGTCGGTCTGAACGAAGATCACCTCCAATTCCGGCATCTCGTTCGATGTGTAGACACGGTACGGCCCGAAGCGCGGGTTGACCATGCGCCCCTCTTCGTCGTAGACCATCTCCTCACAGTGCGCAAAGCCGACCGCCTGCTGCAAGCCGCCTTCCACCTGCCCCGACGCAGTGATCGGGTTGATCACGCGCCCCGCATCGACCACCATCAGCACGCGCTCGACGGTTACCTGGCCGGTCTCCGTATCGACCGCCAGCTCGACGAACTGCGCGCCGAACGGCGGCGGGCTCTCGTAGCTCATGTGAGACGCCGTCGCCATGATCTGGCGCGGCTCCTGCCCCCACACCACCGCCATGTGGAGCGTGCCCAGCGCCACTTCCTCCAGCGTCAGCGATTGACCGTTCGGCGCGACGACCTTCCGGTCGCGTAGCACCAGCCCCGCGCTGCTCTCCAGGCCCAATCGCCCTGCAGCGTGCGCCTTGATCTGCTCCGCTACGTCGAGCGCCGCCTTGCGCACCGCGCCGCCGCTGAGATACGTGGTGCTCGACGCGTAAGCGCCCTTGTCGAAGGGCGTGAAGTCCGTGTCCGACGAATAGACGATGATGTCGTCCACCGACGTGCCCAATACCTCCGCCGCCATCTGCGCCAGGATCGTATCCGATCCCGTGCCGATGTCGGTCGCGCCGATCAGCAGGTTGAACGAGCCGTCGTCGTTCATCTTCAACGTCGCCGCCGCCATATCGAGCCCGGCGATGGCGCTGCCGTGCATCATCACCGCCATGCCGATCCCGCGTCGGACGGAGCTGCTGGGGTCAGGGTTCATTTTGCCGCGCTTGTGATACCAGTCCATCGCCGCCAGCCCGATGTCGACGCACCGGTCGAGCCCGCTGGAGCGCACGATCTGGTCGAAGCCCTCGCGTCCCTCCCCCAGCGCCTTCGCCAGCAGCATCTCCTCGCCCTCTTGGATCCAGTTCTTGCGCTTGAACGCGACCACGTCCCACCCCATCTCGGCCGCGATTTCGCTCATGATCGTCTCGATGCCGAAGAAACACTGCATCGCGCCGTAGCCACGGAACGCGCCGGGGGTGGGCTTGTTGGTGTAGACCACGTCGCAGTAGAATTTGGAATGCGGCGCGTTGTAGAGCGTCAGGCTGCGCTGCCCGCCGACCATCTGCACGGTCAGCCCGTGGGTGCCGTAGGCCCCCGTGTCGCCGATCAGGTGCAGGTCCGTGGCGACGACCTCGCCCTCGGCGGTGACGCCGACCTTATACCGCATCTTCTGTGGATGGCGGCTGCGCGTGGCGATGAACTCCTGCCGCCGGTTGAACTCCATCTGCACCGGCCGGCCGGTCTTGATGGTCAACAGGCTGCACAGCTCCTCCAGAATCAGCTCCTGCTTGTTGCCGAAGCCGCCGCCGATGCGCGGCTTGATCACGCGGATCTGCTTCACCGGCAGGCCGATCAGCGGGGCCAGGATGCGTCGCACGTGGAAGGGCACCTGCGTGCTCGTTCGTACCACCAACCGCCCGTCGGGGTCCCAATAGGTGATGCAGACGTGCGGCTCCAGGTTCGCCTGGTGCTGCTGTGGGGTGGTGTAGGTGCGCTCGAAGACGTGGGCCGCGCGCGCCCACTCTGCCGCGCCGTCGCCGCCCTCGGCCTGGATGCGGTGGACGATGTTGTGCGTCCGGTCGAAGATATCTTCGGTGTCCGGCTCGTCGTGGATCACCGGCGCGCCGTCTCTCATCGCCTCTTCGGGATCGAGGACGTGGGGCAGGAGTTCGTAGTCGACTTCGATCAGCGCCAGCGCGCGCTGGGCCAGTTCGGGCGTCTCTGCCGCGACGATGGCCACCCGGTCGCCGACGTGGCGCACCTTGTCGTCGAGCACCACCTGGTCGAGCGGGGGCGGCTGCGGGTGGCTCTGCCCGCCAGTGGAGTATTTGATGCGCGGCACGTCCTCGTGCGTGAGGACGGCGTGCACGCCGGGCAGCGCGCGCGCTTTGCTGGCGTCGATGCGCGTGATGCGCGCGTGCGCGTGCGGGCTGGTGAGCAGTGCGCCGTAGAGCATGCCCGCCGGCCGCTCGTCGTCGGTGAAGGCCGGGCGGCCGGTGACCAGCTTGACCCCGTCGACCTTGTCGACCCCCTTGCCGACCACCGCCAGCGGTTCCATCTCCGGCGGAGTGACCACCAGCGGCAGCCGGTCGATCGCCTCCGCCCCGCTGGCGTAGTAGCGCGCGACCAGTTCGTCGACCGGGGCGTCCGCCGCCAGCGTCTCCTCCGCTGCTACGAAGGGGGGCACCATGTCGCCGCGCAGCACCGCCGCCGCGCGCTGCACCGCCTGCACCAGCTTGACGTAGCCGGTGCAGCGGCACAAGACGCCGCTCATGGCCTCCCGAATCTCGGCCTCGCTGGGAGCGGGGTTGCGGTCGAGCAGCGCCTTGGCGACCAGAATCTGGGCCGGCGTGCAGTAGCCGCACTGGATCGCGCCGGTCTCGATGAACGCCTGTTGGAGTGGATGGAGCACGCCGCCGGGCGAGAGCGCTTCGACGGTCGTCACGTGACGCCCGGCCACGTCCCGCGCGCGGGTCTGGCAACTGCGCACCGGCTGCCCGTCCAAGAGCACCGTACACACGCCGCAATCGCCCACGCCGCAGCCGAACTTGACGCTGACGTACCCGGCCCCGCGCAGCGCGTCGAGCAGCGTCTGGCTCGGCCCCACAGCCAGCGTCGTCTCCTGCGTGTTGATCGTCAGGTGGATGGTTTGGACGTCGTCGTTCATTTGTTTCCCCCTTGTTCCAGGCAGCGTGCCAGCGCGCGGCGGGTGAGGACGCCCGCCATCTCGCGCCGGTAGTCTGCGCTGCCCAAGAAGTCCCCTTCCGGCGCCACTTCCGCCATCACGCCGTCTGCCACAGATTGGATGCGGTCGGCGTTCAACGGGCCGCCGGCGAGCTGCGCCGCGGCTTGCGCCAGTCGCGCCGCCTCGGGCCACGCGCCGGTCAACGCCACGCGCGCCTGCCGCACGATGCCGCCGTCCAGGTCGACCACGGCGAATGCCGCGACGATGGGCTCGTCGCTGGGGGTGCGGGCCACGCGGGCCTCTCCCCAGCGTCGGCCTGCGCCGGTGGGAACGTGGAGCGCCGATACCGTCTCCCCGTTCAGTTTCTTCAGGGGAATTTCGGCCTGGCTGCCGTCGCCTTCTACGGTGACCGTCGCGCCCAATGCCAGGAGCGCAGCGATCCACTGGGGAGCGATGCGCGGCGCACGCAGCGCCCGCGCGACGGTGGTCTCGTTACGCACTTGCCACGCGAGCGCGCCGGTGAGGGTCTGGCGCAGCAAGGCTGGGCTGTCTGCCTGATCGAGGATCGCCTGGAGCGTTGCGTCCGCTTCGACGTGCCACAGTTCTACCCGCTCATCGTTCATCGTGCTTTCCCTCCGTGTGAATTTCCAGTACCAGTATACACCAGAGTGCGCAGGATTTCCAATTGGCTACTCGTTCACTTGTGCTCCCGCCGGGTCACGGACCCGGCGGGAGCAAGAGGGGCCGCCTGAGGCGTTAACCCAGGCCCATTTGCGAAAGGGGTCCGGGGAAACCGGAAGGTAAACCGCAGGTTTACCCGTTTCCCCGGCGGGGTGCAGGGGCGGAGCCCCTGCAAA
>JAFGOJ010000007.1 GCA_016926575.1 Anaerolineae bacterium
AGAGTCCCGACTGAAAAAAGCCATCAACCACAAAGAGCACAAAGAAAGAGGAGTCATCTTATCATTCTCACGAGGTAACTGCTCAGCTACGCTTCGCAGTTACCTCACTTCGCCGCGAAAGAAGGGAAGTGGGGGTTTTGCGGGCGGCGAAGCCGCCCGCAAAACCCCCATCTTCTTCCTTCGACGCACCAGGCGGGTAACTGCCAGGCGCACAGCCTGAGCAGTTACCTCACGTGAACTTGTGTAAACAGCCCAGAAGGTATATGATGGGAAAAGAACCGTCGCATAGAAGGGGGGTGATGCTCACAGGGAGGGAATGGAGAAAGTCAGTGTTTCGTTCTTGCAAAACCAAATTCTAAGGAGGAAGTAAGAGATGTCTAAAAAGAGTCTTTTGGCACTGTTGACCCTGCTGCTGATCGGCGTGATGGTGGCGATGAGCGCGTGCACGCCCGCGGAGTTGGGAACCGAAGAGAACCCCATCGTGTGGGTCTTTGTCCCGTCCGGTGAGACCGAGCGCGTCACCGCCGGCGCAGAGTCGGTAGTCGAACTGCTGCACGAGGAGACCGGCCTGTTCTTCGAGGTGCGCGTGGCCACCGAGTACGCCGGTGCGGTCGAGGCCATGTGTGCCGACCCGGCCGAGGCGCATATGTCCTCGCTGGCAACCTTCGCCTACGTGATGGCGGCGGACCGCGGCTGCGCCGAGGCGGCAATGCTCTCCGTGCGCTACGGCAGCCCCACCTACAACGGACAGATCCTCGTCCGGGCCGACAGCGGCATCGACAGCCTGGATGACCTGGCTGGGAAGACCTTCTGCCGCCCTGACCCCCTGTCCACCAGCGGCTGGGTGATCCCCTCGATCATGCTGCGCGGCGCCGGGGTCGATCCCGACACCGGGCTGGCTGAGGTCATCGACGCGGGCAGCCACGACGCGGTTGCCGCCGGCGTCTACGACGGCACCTGCGACGCAGGCGCCACTTACGTCGACGCCCGCACGCGCGTCGAAGCCGACTATCCCGACATCATGGATCAGACCGTGGTCATCGCCATCGAGCCCGACATCCCCAACGACGGTGTGCAGTTCATCCCCACGTTGGACGCGGAACTGAAGCAGCAGATCGTGGATGGCCTGCTCGCCATCATCCAGACCGAAGCGGGCATAGAAGCGCTCGGCACTGCCTACCAGTGGGAAGAGCTGATGGAAGCGGACGACACGTTCTACGATCCATTCCGCCAGATCCTGCAGGCCGCCGGCGTCAGCGCCGAGGACCTGGTTGGCGATTAGTCTCACGCCAGTCTGTCGCGGTTAGCCTTAAGCAAGGGGGGGAGAAGATGTCCCCCCCTTGTAACAACTGGAGGAAGGATGCTCGAAATCAAAAACCTGACCAAGGTTTATGGAGACGGGACCGTCGCGCTGCACAACGTCAGTTTCGACGTTGAGCCTGGAGAGTTCTTGATCATCATCGGCTTGAGCGGTTCGGGCAAATCGACCCTGCTGCGGTGCATCAACCGGCTCATCGATCCGACCGAAGGGCAGATCATCTGGGATGGCGTCGACATCACCGCGGCCGACCCGCAACAACTGCGCACCATCCGCCGCCAAATCGGCATGGTCTTCCAGCACTTCAACCTGGTCAAGCGGTCCCCCGTCCTCACCAACGTCCTCTCCGGACGGCTGGGGTACGTGAACCCGTGGTCCAGCGTGCTCCACCGCTTCCCGCCCAGCGACCGTAAGATGGCCATGGCCGCGCTGGAACGGGTTGGCATCACCGATCAGGCCTACAAGCGAGCGGATGAGCTGAGCGGCGGGCAACAGCAGCGCGTGGGTATCGCCCGCGCGTTGATGCAGCAACCCAAGATGATCCTGGCCGACGAACCGGTGGCAAGCCTCGACCCGGTTCTGGCCCATTCGATCTTGAATCACCTGGAAAATCTGAACCAGGAGGAAAAGATCACCGTTCTGTGCAGCCTGCACTACCTCGACTTGATCCAACGCTATGCCACACGGGTAATCGGCCTGCGGGGTGGCGAGATCGTCTACCGGGGCGACCGGAAGGCCATTCGCTCGATGACGGATGAGGAGTTCAAAGAGATTTACGGCGAAGAAGCCGAACGGGTCAGCGTAGGCCCCCACGACGGAGGTGTGTCGTTATGACAATGCGCAGGACACAAAAAGAGATTCCTCCCAGCTTCGTGTCGGCACCCGTGGCTGGGGTTGCTTCGTTGATCGTCCCCGGCCTGGGCCAGGCATTGGCCCGCCAACTCTGGCGCGGGCTGCTGCTGCTGGCCTCTCTCGCCACCAGCATCGGCCTGTTCTTGTGGCGCGTGGGCGATCTGGCCCCCCACGAGGTTGGGCTCGTCGCCAAGTACCTCAAAGCATTCGACCGGCGCGAGCTCTTCGTGGGATTGTTCACCCTGGGCATCGTCATCCTGTGGCTAGGCATCGCCTGGGACGCCTACAAGCAGGTGAAGACGGATCACAAAGGCGGCGCGGGAGTGTTCTTCATCGTCCTTGCACTCCTGTTCGCCTTGGGCTGGCAGGTGGGCGAGATCGATCTGTACAAAATGATCACCGAGATCCCCGACGCGTGGGGACCCATTCAGCGCATCGCCTGGCCGTGGGAAGCGGCCATCGACCGCGACATCGAAATGATCGTCGCCGGCGCGGAGATTCTCTCCCCCTGTGACGAACTCCCGCCCCCCGCAGCTCCCGTCGAGATGCCCGACGAACCCTACGTGGTAGCCGATCCCACCTGCGGTGACTTGACGACGCGCGAAGGCGTCACCGAGATTCCCGGCACGCAGATCACGCTGATCGGCCGGAACTTCGCGCCGAACACGGAGACCCCCATCTATTGGGCCGATCCGCTGGGCAACGAGTTCCGGTTGCGCTCCGAGGGCGCGTACCTCTCGGTGATGACGGACGAAAACGGCGCGTTCGAAATCACCATCACGATGCCGTACCGCCTGATCCCCCCCAGCTCGGAAGGGCGGCAGATCCACATCGTCGAGGCACGCCAGATTGCAAGCGTAGGGGGCGCACACGCCAGTACTGAGCTGATGCAGTGTATCGAGGGCATCGTCGAATCGATCATCATGGGCATGATGGCGACGCTCTTTGGCATCGTCTTCTCCATTCCGATCAGTTTCCTGGCTGCCCGCAACCTGATGTCCGGCTCGACCGTCACGATGGCCGTCTACTACGCCACGCGGATGGTCCTGAACATCATCCGCTCGATCGAACCATTGATCTGGGTGCTGGTCGCTGTGATGGTGGTAGGACTGGGACCCTTCGCCGGCATCCTGGCACTGACCGTCCACTCCATCGCTGCGCTGGCCAAGCTCTACTCCGAGTCGATCGAGAGCATCGATCCCGGCCCCATCGAAGCGATCCATGCCACCGGCGCGACGCGCCTGCAGACGATCATGTTCGCCGTCGTGCCGCAGATGATCCCACCCTTCGTCTCCTTCTCCATCTACCGGTGGGACATCAACGTCCGTATGTCGACCGTCATCGGTCTGGTGGGCGGCGGCGGCATCGGCCTGGTGCTGATCCAGTACATCCGCCTGCTCGACTACCGCTCGGCCGGCATCGCCGTCTGGTTCATCGCCATCACCGTAGCGATCCTGGACTACGTCAGCGCGGAAATCCGCCAGCGATTCGTGTAAGACAACTCACCACAAAGGACACGAAGAGCACACAGCATCGGTCAAGCTTTTTCTTTGTGTCCTTTGTGATTTCTCCTCCCCAAGATACGCTATGGATTTAACCATCATCATCGTCAGTTGGAACGTGCGCGACCTGCTGCGGGCCTGCCTGCGCTCCGTCTTCGACGACCTGGCACAGTCGGGCATCCACGCTGCGGTGTGGGTCGTCGACAACGCCTCCGCCGACGGCTCGCCCGAGATGGTCGCCGCGGAATTTCCCGTTGTCGAACTGATCGCGAGCCAAGAAAATGTAGGTTTTGCGGCTGGCAACAACTTAGCGTTGCGCGAGTTGGGAGTTAGGAATTGCGAGTTAGGAATTAGGAATTCCAAGTTAGGAATTAGGAATTGCGAAGAGCCCGGTTCACAACACCTAACTCCTAATTCACAACTCGCAACTCACAACTCGCAATTCGCAACTCCTAATTCGCAATTCGCAATTCGCAACTCGCCATTCGTCTGGCTCCTGAATCCCGACACCGAGGTGCGCCCGGGCGCGACGGCGGCGCTGCTCGCGGCGCTGGAGGCCAATCCCTCCGTGGCGATCGCCGGCGCGAAGCTGCGCTACGGCGACGGATCGTTCCAGCACGGCGCGTTCCGCTTTCCGGGCCTGACCCAACTGCTGTTCGAGCTGTTTCCCTGCCCGCCGCGGCTCTACGAAACCCGCCTCAACGGCCGCTACGCGCGCCACCTCTACGCCGGCCCAACGCCCTTCCCCATCGACCACCCGCTGGGGGCCTCGATGATGGTGCGTGCCACCGCCATCGCCGCAGTAGGGCCGCTGGACGAGAGCTACCACATGTACTGCGAAGAGATCGATTGGTGTTGGCGTATGCGCCGGGCGGGCTGGAAAGCGGTCTGCGCCCCCGCAGCAGAGGTGATCCACTACGCCGGGCAATCGACCACTCAAGTTCCCATCTCCTCGTTCGTCAACTTGTGGACCAGCCGTGCGCGCCTCTACGCCCGCATCCACGGTCCGCTGAGCTGGGCCCTGGCGAAACGCATCCTCCGCGCCGGGATGCGGCGCAGAATGCGCGACGCCTCACCGGAGATGGCTGTCGCATGTCGGCAGGTGATCGACGTGTGGGAGGCCGCCCGATGACTCTCGCTGCTATCGTGCCCGCGCGCGACGAGGAACGCAACATCGCCGACTGCCTGAAGAGCGTGGCCTGGGCCGACCGGCGCGTCGTCTTCTTGGACCAGCGCACCGTCGACCGCACGGCAGCGTTGGCACAGGAAGCCGGGGCCGAGGTGCTGATGGGACGCTTCGAGAACTTTGCCCAGTTCCACAACGACGCTATGGCACGCGTGACAGCGGACTGGATCCTGTTCGTCGACGGGGATGAGCGCGTCACCCCCGGGCTGGCGAAGGAGATTCGCGAGGTGGTCGCTGCCGGGCGGGAAGAGGTGCTGTGGTGGGTGCCACGCCACAATATGATCTTCGGCCGGCTGACGCTGGGGGCCGGCTGGTACCCTGACTACCAGGCGCGCTTGCTGCGGCGAGGGCGCGCGCATTGGGAACGCCCCGTCCACGAGGTGGCCGTCGCCGACGGGCCGCAGGGCTACCTGCAGAACCCGCTCCTCCACTACAACTACGACGATCTGGCCGACTTCACCGCGCGGCAAGAGCGCTACACCGACGTCGACGCCCGCATCCTGTTCGAAGCAGGGATTCAGCCCCGCTTCTACACCCCCTACTCCCAGGCCGTGCGTCACTTCTGGTGGCGCTTCGTGACGCTGCGCGGCATGCGCGACGGGGCTCACGGCCTGCGCTTGAGCTTCTTGATGGCGTACTACGAAGCGGTCAAGTACCGAAAGCTGAAGCGAATGATCGACGACAACTGAAGCGATGACTGTCGTTGCCTCGACCGTTCACTGCACCTGACGGCGCACCTCGATCACATTCGGCAGCCGCCCGATGCGCGTCAGCACCCAGGCCAGTTGGCTGACGTCGCTGATCTCCAACGTCAGGTAGATGTTGGCAAGGTTGCGTCGCTTGCTCACCGTCACCGAGGAGATGTTGATGCCCCCGTCCTTGATCTCTCCGGTGATGTCGTGCAACAACCCCGGCCGGTCGTAGACGTGGACGACGAGCGGCACGGGGAACGTGTGCGTCTCGGTGCCCCAACTGACCTCGATCAGCCGCTCGGTATCCGGCGTGTTGATCACGTTGGGGCAGTCCCGCCGGTGGACCGTGATCCCGCGCCCGCGGGTGACGTAGCCGATGATCGGTTCGCCGCGAATCGGGTTGCAACATTGCGCCATGCGGGTCAGGAAACCGCCCGTTCCCAACACGTGGATGTCGTGTTCGACCTGGGGCAGCGGCCTCTGTTCCTCGCCCTGGTCCTGCGTCTCGTCATCGTCTTCGTCGCGTTCCTGAGCCTCCAGGATCTTCCGGCGCGCCTCTGCCTGCTGCGCCTCCAGAATCTTCGACGCGATGTGATGGCTGTGCTCGTCCCCAAAACCGATCGCCGCCAGGAAGTCGTTCAGGTCCTCGTAGCCCATCAGCACCGCGACGGCCTCGTGCGCCATCTCGTCCATCCCCAGCCGTCTCAACTCGCGTTCGAGGATCGCCCGGCCGATGGCGATGTTCTTCTCGCGGTCCTGCTTGCGCAGCCACTGCCGGATCTTCGAGCGCGCCCGCCCCGTCTTCACGTACCCCAGCGCCGGGTTGAGCCAGTCCCGGCTGGGTGCAGCCTTCTTGGCCGTGACGATCTCCACTTGATCGCCCGTGCGCAGCGCGTAATCCAACCCCATCCACCGGCCGTTGACCTTCGCGCCACGGGCGCGGTGGCCGATTTCGGTATGGATGTGGTAGGCAAAATCGATCGGCGTCGAGCCGACGGGCAGATCGATGATCTTGCCCTTGGGCGTCAGCGTGTAGACGCGGTCCTGGAAGAACTCCTCCTTGAGCGCCTCGACGAACTTGCCCGCGTCCTCCTCGCTGTTGGAGCCTTCGATTTGGGCGCGCAGGTTCGCAATCTGCCGTTCGAACAATGGGTCGTGCCGCAGCGTGCCCTCTTTGTACTGCCAGTGGGCCGCGATGCCGTTCTCGGCAATCCGGTGCATGTGGTGCGTCCGAATCTGTACCTCCAGCGTCTTCCCCTCCAACCCCCTCACCGCGATGTGCAGGGATTGGTAACCGTTGTCCTTGGGTGTGGCGATGTAGTCGTCGAACTCGCCGGGAATGGGGGTCCACAGACCGTGGACGACCCCCATAACGTGGTAGCAATCGGCCACAGAATCGACGATGACGCGCACGGCCTGCGTGTCGTAGACTTGCTCCAAACCAACGTGCTTGCGCTGCATCTTGCGGTAGATGCTGTAGATGTGCTTGGGGCGTCCCTGGATGTCGGCCTGGATGCCCTCCAGCCACAGGTGATGGCGCAGCAGAGAGATGTGCGTGTTGATCTCGACCTGCCGCTCGCTGCGCGTCGTCACCAATTTCTTGACGATGCGCTCGTACGTTTCGGGATCGAGTTCCTGGAAGGCGAGGTCCTCCAACTGCCACTTCCAGCGCCAGACGCCCAACCGGTAAGCTAGTGGTGCGTAGATCGTCATCGTTTCGGACGCCAACGCCTGCCGCCGGTGATAAGTGAGCGGCTCCAGGGTGCGCATATTGTGCAACCGGTCGGCCAGCTTGATCAACGTCACCCGCGCGTCGCGCGCCATTGCCAGGAACATCTTGCGCAAGCTCTCCGTCTCTTGCTCGTCGCGCTCGTCTTCCAACTCGCGGCCCAGGCTGTCGATCTGTTTGAACTTCTTCTCCAGCTTGGTCACCCCGTCGACCATATTGGCAATGGCGGGCCCAAATTCTTTTTCGAGGTCGCTGATCGAGAAGCCGGTATCCTCCACCACGTCGTGCAACAGGGCCGCGGCAATCGTCTCCGCATCCAGGCGGACGTCCGTAAGCAGCATCGCCACGGCCAGGCAGTGCTGGATGTACGGCTCGCCCGACTTACGCCGCTGCCCCTCGTGAGCAGCGTGGGCAAATGCGTAGGCCCGCTTCACGAGGGCGCGATCCGCTTCTGGCCCTTCGGTGCGCGTCAAGACGTCTTCGATGGTCAGCATGCGCCGCTCGACTTTTTCATCTGCCACCATAGCCGGTACTCCTTTAACCTTTTAGTATAGTCCGACCAGGGTATTTGTCAATGCAAGCGGATCGCGGTATACTATCTTTTTCAGCTTGTAACTATTCCGAAAATAGGGGCTTTGCAGGGGCGGAGCCCCTGCAAGGCATTCGTTGAACGAGGGCGGCGGGTTTGAAACCCGCCCTACATTAGCCAGGGCTATTTTCTAAGTAGTTTTGCGCTAATGCGACATTTGTCAAATCGCTGTCGCGCCAGAAAGGGTGAGTTATGCGCGTCATTTCGGGCAAGGCCAAAGGCAGGAAACTCAAATCGGTGCCGGGCACGGGCACACGGCCGATCACCGACCGGGCCAAGTCGGCGCTCTTTAGCATCCTGAGCCACGACGTCATCGGCTGCCGGTTCCTGGACCTGTTCGCCGGAACCGGTCAGGTGGGCATCGAGGCGCTCAGCCGGGGCGCAGAGGAGGCCGTCTTCGTCGAGCGCGCCGGCCCCGCGCTGCGCGTCATCCACAACAACCTCGACCTTACCGGACTGTCCGGTCAAGCCGAGGTCGTGCGCGCAGACGTGTTCGCCTTCTTGAACCGCGCGTTCACCCCGTTCGACTACGTCTACGTCGCCCCGCCCCAATATCAGGAACTGTGGTCCGCCACACTCAAGCTGCTGGACGCCCAACCCGGCTGGCTGGCGGAGGATGGGTGGGCCATTGCTCAGATCCACCCGCGCGAGTACACGGACCTGCCGCTGCAAACCCTGTTCCTGTTCGACCGTCGCGAATACGGCAGCGTGATGTTGTGCTTCTACGCCAAACGCGCTATTTGACAAATTCTCCTATCTGGCTATACTTATGCTGCGCCGGAGTGGCGGAACAGGCAGACGCGCGCGACTCAAAATCGTGTGGGCTTTGCTCATGTGGGTTCGATTCCCACCTCCGGCATTTCAATCTAGCCTCTCGTAGTGTGGGGACCGTCCCCCGGCGGCCCCCTCTTTCTTTATGCGCTCTTTGGGACTTCGCGTGGTGGGGCATTAGGAGTGGGGGTTTGGGCGGGCTACGCCCGCCCAAACCCCCACATCTGCCCTCCTTCCACGCGAAATCCCAGAGACCCTCTTTATGGAGAGACGATGCGTAAAGCTGTACTGCTGGCACTGATGGGCCTGGCCCTGGGCGTCGGCGCCGGGCTGTTGATCGGATGGCAGCTCTGGCCGGTCAGCTACACCAACACAGCCCCGCACCAACTGCGCCAGGATTACCACGATGATTACGTCCTGATGGTCGCCGCGGCCTACCAGGTCGAAGGAAACCTGAACGCCGCCACCGACCGCCTCTCTTTGCTCGACCCCGAAACGCCCGGCCGACCGGTGATCGACCTGGCCGAGCGGTTGATCGCCGCAGACGGCGGCGAACAAGACATCCGCCTGCTGGCCCACCTCGCCCAGGCGCTGGGAGTCACCTCCCCCACCCTGGCCCCCTATACGGACGCAGCACCATGAACCACCGCGGCACGTTCTTGATCCTGGCCGCCGGAGCGATTCTGGGCCTGATGCTGGGCCTGGTCTACGCCTGGCTGATCGACCCAGTAGACCTGTACAACACGACCCCCGACCTTCTGCGCAGCGATTACCTGCACGAGTGGGTGCGGCTCACGGCCCTGGGGTATGTCGTGGACGGGAACGTAGAACGCGTGCAGGCCCGCCTCGCCCCCGTGAACGACGCCGATGTGCAGGCTGCATTCGCCGCCCTGATCGAAAGCTACGCCACGCAAGGCCGCCCGGCAGAGACGATCCGCGCCCTGAGCTACCTGGCCGAGCAGATCGGCGTGTACACGCCCGCGATGGACATCTACCTCGGCGCGGACGCGCCCCCCACGCCCGGTTCCATCCCCTCCCCCTCACCACAAGCGCCAATCCCGACGGTTGTGCTCTCTCCTACGCCCACTTTCCCTGCCCCGCCCACCCTCTCGCCGCTGCCCACCCCCCGCCCCTCCCCCTACCGCGTGGTGACCCAGACCTTGCTCTGTGAAGGCACTCCGCCCCAACTCCAGGTGCTGGTGCGGCAAGCCCCGCCCCCTGCGCCGCCGGTCGACGAAGAGGAACAAGAAGAAGCGCCCTTGGGTCCCCTGCCGCTCCCCGGCGTCGTCTTGTGGCTCACCTGGCCCGGCGGAGCCGACCGCGCCGTGACAGGCCTGCGCCCGCTGATCGACCCAGGCTACGCCGATTTCACCCTCGAACCGGACACGCCCTACGCCCTGAGCGTCGACGAGCCGAACGCGCCGGTCATCTCAGGGCTCACCGTACAGACCTGCCCGGGCGAAGAGGGCACGCAGCCCCGCCTGGGAACCTGGTATGTGGTCCTCGAAATCGAAGCCCGCGAGTAGCGCCGCGGCGCGCGTCCTGCTCATCCTCATTCTCCTGCTGGCGACAGGTCTACGCGCGTACCGGCTCGACGCCCAATCCTTCTGGAACGACGAGGGCAACGCCGCCCGCGCCGCCGAGCGCCGCATCCCCCTCATTTTGGACGCCGCCGAGGGCGACATCCACCCACCCGGTTATTACCTGTTGCTTCACGCCTGGCGCACCGGGGTAGGCGAGAGCGAGTTCGCCCTGCGCAGCCTCTCCGTCCTCGCCAGCGCGCTGACCGTGGCGCTGACCTATGCCCTGGCCCGGCGCATGCTGGGGACCGCCACCGGCCTGGCTGCCGCGTTCCTGGCAGCGCTCTCCCCCCTGGCAGTCTACTACGCTCAAGAGGCGCGTATGTACGCCCTGTTGGGGCTGATGTCGGCCCTCTCCACGTACCTGGCGCTCCGCTGGCTCGAAACGCGCGGCACGCGGCACCGCATCTCGGCCGCCTACGCGCTGACCATCGCCGCCGGCCTGTACACCCAGTACGCCTTCCCCTTCGTCCTGATCGCGCAGAACCTGGTGTTTTTAGGCTGGTGGATAGGGAACCACAAAGGACACAAAGAGCACGAAGGACACAAAGAAACAACGATCCCTCTTAGAAGAAAAGGTGTTTTAACGCGCTGGATCGCCGTACAGCTCGCGGCGCTGGCGCTCTTCCTGCCCTGGCTACCCATCACCGTGGACGCGGTCACCGGCTGGCCCGCAGCAGGCAGCGACGTCGCACCGTGGGCGGCGCTGCTGGACATCTTCCGCGTGCTGGCGGTGGGCATCACTATGGAATTGGCCGAAGCGGCGCTCCCGCTGGCAGCGATGGGCGCACTGTTGGCTGCGGGCTGGCTGGGGGCCCTGCGGGCGGGCCGGCGCGAGTCAGCCGCCGTCGCCGCGCTGACGACGTGGCTACTGCTGCCCATCGCGCTGATCTTCGCCTTCGACCTTTACAAACCGGCCTATCTCAAGTTCCTCGTCGCCGTCCTGCCACCCTTCCACATCCTGATCGCCCGCGGCATCGAACGCCTCAGCCGCCTCTTGCCTCCTGCCTCCTGCCTCCTACTTCTTGCCTCCTGCTCCCTGCTCCTCACCCCTTCCCTCCACGCCCTCTACTTCGACCCGGCCTACGCCCGCGACAACTACCGCCAGATCGCTGCCGACGTCGCCTCGATGGCGCGCCCGGGCGACGGTATCATCCTCAACGCGGCCAATCAGTGGGAGGTGTTTACCTACTACCACCGCGACGGCGCGCCCGTCTACCCGCTCCCCCGCAGCCGCCCGCCCGACCGCGCGTCCGTCTACGCCGAACTGGAAGACGTCGCCGCGGCCCACGACCGCCTCTTCGTCCTCTACTGGGGTGACGCCGAATCTGATCCCGAACGGTTGGTGGAGACGTGGCTGGCGGGGCACGCTTACAAGGCCGGGGATACGTGGGTGGGACGTGTGCGCCTCGCCGTCTACGCGGTCGCGCCACTGTCCGACCGCCCGGAAGTCGCGCTGGACGCGCGCCTGGGCCAGACGATGCACCTGCACGGCTACGCCCTCGGCAGCGACGCCCTCGCCCCCGGCGACATCCTGCCGGTGACATTGTTCTGGGAGACAGACATCGCGGAGGGCCAGCGGTACAAGGTCTTCCTGCAACTGCTGGATCAGAGTGGGCGCCTGGTTGCCCAGACCGATGGAGAACCCGGCGGGGGCCTCATCCCCACGTCGATCTGGCCCCCCGGCGAGACGACCGTCGACCGATACGGCGTGCTGCTGCCGCCGGACCTGCCCGGCGGCACGTACACGCTCATCACCGGGATGTACCACCTGGTCAGCGGCGAGCGCCTCACGGTGACAGTGGACGGCGCGGCGGCTGGCGACTACGTGAGATTGGGAACCGTCGCCGTAGACGATTAGAAGCGATGCGCTCACAACCAAGGGCCGCCCGAGGCTTGCAAAGATGTTGGGGCGGCCGCGCGCAGGCGCATCCGAAAGGGTGCGTTTAGCCGGAGGTCTTTCTCCTGCGCCAGATGCGCCACACCATCTTCAGGAACCGCACCGTATCTCTGAACGGGTGGAAGTAGCTGGCTTTGTCGATGCCGTAGATGGTGCGAATGGGAACCCAGGCCACCGACAGACCCAGGCGCACCGCCTCCCAGATGATCTCGACCTCCATTTCGAATCCGCCCGAGGTCAGTTCCATCTGCTCCAGGAGACGCCGGCTGAGCAGGCGGAAACCGCTCTGGTTATCGCCGACGGCCGCACCCATCGCCCGCGAGAGGAGCCAGGAGCCAAACCGGGTGGTGACCGGGCGGGGCCAGGCCATCTCCGTGTAGTTGCGGTTGCCGACGATCAGATCCCCCTCCCCAGATTCGAACGCGCCCACGAGCTTGGGAATCTCCGCCGGGTCGTGCTGCCCGTCCGCGTCAAGGGTGACGACCGCGTCGTACCCGCGTTCGAGCGCCCAATCGAAGCCGGTCTGCAGAGCGGCACCCTTGCGCCGGTTCTGCGCGTGGCGCACGACGGCAGCCCCGGCCGCCTCCGCCACCGCTGCGGTGGCATCGGTCGAACCGTCGTCCACCACCAGCACCGGCACGTGCCTGCGCGCCGCCTCGATGACCGGTCCGATCCGCGGCGCTTCGTTCCAGGCCGGAATCAGTGCCACAACGCGGCAAGATGAGTTGCCAGTGGTGCCTGCGCGGTCAGAGCGTTCCAGCTTGCCCTCCGGCCTGCAATACCTGGACGATCTTTTGATTGGCGACGGACATCGGATACTCCCCCAACTCGTGCGGCCACACCCAACGCGCGTCGGCGCACTCGATGCAACGCAGCGTCCCACCGACCTGTCGGCAGCGGAACGCATACAGGGTGATGCGGAAGTGCGTGTAGGCGTGTTTGACGGCCGTCAACAGCGCACCGACCTCGACGTCGATGTCCAGCTCCTCTTTCATCTCCCGCGCCAGGCCGTCTTCTAACGTCTCTCCGTCCTCCTTCTTACCGCCCGGAAACTCCCACATCCCGCCCAGGAAGTCGTCGTACGCGCGCTGGGCGATCAATATCCGCCCCGCGTCGTCGCAGGTGACGGCTGCAGTGACGTCGTAGTGGGGGACGGCGCGCCGGGGGGAAGACTGAGGGAACGCCTCCTCCTGGCCCAGGCGGTGGGCGCGGCAGGCGGCGGACCATGGGCAGCGTTCGCAGCGCGGCGCGCGCGGCAGGCACACCGTTGCGCCCAGCTCGATCAGCGCCTCGTTGAAGCGGCCGGGGGCGTCCGGCGGCAGGAGCGCCTCGGCCAGGGCCTGCAACGCGCGTTGGGTGGCGCTGCGCCGGGGGTCGCCCTCGATGGCGCACAAGCGCGCCAGCACGCGCCGCGCGTTCCCGTCCAGCGCCACGACCGGAAGGCCAAAAGCGATGGATGCCACAGCCCCGGCCGCGTACGGTCCCAAGCCGGGCAGGTTCAACAGGTCGGCATAGCTGGCCGGCAGGTGACCGGCGTGCTCCGTCAGAACCTGGCTGGCGGCAGCGTGCAGATTGCGCGCCCGCGCGTAGTAGCCCAGGCCTTCCCATACCTTGAGCACGTCGTGCAAGGGAGCGGACGCCAACGCCTCGACGCTCGGAAACCGGTCGAGGAAGCGCGCGTAGTAGGGAATGACCGTGTCGACCTGGGTCTGTTGGAGCATCACCTCGGCTACCCAGACCCGATAGGGCGTGCGGTCGTGCCGCCAGGGGAGATCACGCGCGTCCCTGGCGAACCAATCCAGCAGCGGTCCGGCCAGCGCGCCCACCCGCTCGGTGACATCGTCAGGCAAACATATTGGATGTTTCATAGGGAAAATCATACCATAGAGGGCCGTAACAAGCAAAAGTGGGGCGCAGCGTGCTGCCGCGCCCCACCGGTTGCCATACGTGCGGAGAGCCGGGGATACCCTGTTCGGCTTTTCCTGCCGATCCCCGGCCCTCGCCAAAGGAGGAGAAGAAGAGATACCGCCCCTGACTCTTCAATTGTTATTATAGAGTATTTCGCTCATCTATACTTGACGTCCAATATACGCTTACCCTACGGAAACCCTACGCTATTCCGAAAATAGGGGCTTTGCAGGGGCTCCGCCCCTGCACCCCGCCGGGGGAACCTGCGGTTCCCCCGGACCCCTTCCGCAAA
>JAFGOJ010000024.1 GCA_016926575.1 Anaerolineae bacterium
GAAGGGGTCCGGGGGAACCGGAAGGAAACCGCAGGTTTCCCGTTCCCCCGGCGGGGTGCAGGGGCGGAGCCCCTGCAAAGTCATGGTGACCGAGGGTCGGCGGGTTTGAAACCTGCCCTACATCGAGACGGTCTATTTTCGGAATAGTCACCGATCTTAGCCGGCGACTTTTGAAACACCGTTGACATTCCCACCAAATCTGATATACTGTTATGGGTATAGGCCCATAATAAAACGGAGGTGAACAATGACACGTGTATTCGTTCGTGAGCGCCGGCACGTCCGGCCGGGAACGGGACGGCCCCGCTTCGCCGTCGTCGCCGTAGAGGGCAGCGACCTGCACTTCTTCCGTCCCTCGCTGCGCCGGAAGGAACTGGAACAAATCGCCGAGGCAATCGGTGCCGAGGTCGTCTATCTGAGCGAGTCGGGGGAACGCCACGGCCACAACCGCCCGCACCATCATGAGGCATCCTAGCCGATGCCGCGCCCGCGCAAACGCCGTACCATCGAGTACGTTCCCGCCGACCTGACCTACAAGCCGGTCGGGCAGCCCTTGGGCGAACTGCCCCAGGTGTGGCTCTCCTACGATGAGTTGGAGGCACTGCGCCTGGCCGATTTGGAAGGGCTGTACCAGGCCGAGGCGGCGAAGCGACTGGGTGTCTCGCGTTCCACCTTCCAGCGCATCTTGGCCGACGCCCACCGCAAGGTGGCCCAGGCGCTGGTCGACGAGGCGGCGCTGGTGATCGGGCAGGCCGAAACGCCGATGCAGCAGTGGCGCTGCCCGGCCTGCGGTCACGCCTGGGCCGTGCTCCACGGCTCGGGCGAAGCCGCTGCCCCCGTCTGCCCGCGCTGCGGGCAGACGGTCGACGAGACCTAGCCGACGGTGATGCGCGTGCCGGGGCTCTCGCCGCGCAATGCCGCGGTGAGGGCACCCGGTTCGCGCCCGTTGACAATCAATACCTCGCGCACCGAGCGAGCCCGTGCCAGCGCGCGCAGCATCGCCCGCTCTACCGGCAGGTCGGTCAGATCGCGCGCCAGCAGCTCATTCACGCTGATTTCGGGGATGAATTCGGCGCTGGCGTTGCGCTTCGGGTCGTCGGTGTGCAGGCCGCGCTCGTCCTTGACCAGGATGCAGCGGCGCGCGCCCAACACCTCGGCCGTAAGGAGCGTGCCCGCGTCGGTGCGGTGTGGGGGGATGCGCCCCACGTCGGGCGGCTCTTCCCACAGGCCATAGGGCGGCATCGCGTGCATGACGGGGATGATGCCCAACCGTAGATAGGCGGGCAGCTTGGTCAGGTCGTCCAGGCCGATCTTGACCCCGCCGTGTGGGGCCAGCAGCAGGGCGATCATCAGCGCGTTCTGCTCGCTGATACTGGAACCTAACTTCGCCAGCACGCCCGTGGGCATCCCCAGGTCCAAGGCGATGGCGTAAGCGTGGCGCGAGCGGGTGCCCCCGCCCGTCAGCACCAGTATATCGTGCGCCTCCCGTGCCGCGACGATCTCATTAATCAGCGGGAGCACCACCTTCGCGCCCCGGTCGATGATCGACTGCCCGCCCAACTTGAGCACCTGTACGTCGGGCATCGGTTGGAAAATCGCGTCCGTCTCCGTCCGTGCCAGCAGGCCTTTCTCCATCAACGATTCCCCCATCAAGGGAGAATCGATGTGCAACCGTCCGCTTTCGTCCCGTTTCAAACCCATGGTGACCTCCTGATGATTGTGAGGTTATAACACAGCGTGGGAGGATTGTCAAAATCCGCAAGAGCGCAGCATGTTGCGCCCCGACAACGGCACCATTGACCGAAACCCATTTGCGGAAGGGGTCCGGGGAAACCGGAAGGTAAACCACAGGTTTACCTGTTTCCCCGGCGGGGTGCAGGGGCGGAGCCCCTGCAAAGTTCTGGTAACCGATGGTCGGCGGGTAAGAAACCCGCCCTACAGGGCCGTAGCAATTACACCTTTTGCCCGCGCCTCAGCAGCAGCGGCCCCAGTAAGTCGATCAGCCAGCCGAACGACAGTTCCACCCACGGGACGAAGCCCAGGAACCAGGGGACGTAGGCTACCCGCGCCGGCCGCTTGAGCAGGCCCCAGATGCGTTCTGCCACCAGCTCCGCCTTGATGCCGGCCCGCTCGGCCAGCTTGTAGAGCGGTGACGTGTGTTCGGTGGCCTTGTCATAGAACTCGGTTTTGACCGCGCCCGAACGTACCACGCTGACGTGCACGTTCGTGCCGCGCAACTCGCGGTGCAGCGCCGTGGTGAACGCGTCTACGAACGACTTGGTGGCCCCGTAGAGCGCCACGCCCTGGCTGGGCAGGCTGCCCACGATCGACCCCACATTGATGATGCGTCCGCTGTTGCGCGCCTTCATGTCCTCCATGAAGAGCAGCGTCAGCCGCACCGTGGCCACGACGTTGACCTGGAGCATCTGCCAGGCTGTGGCCCACGGCATGTCCGACCCGAACCCGTACCAGCCCAGGCCGGCATTGTTGACCAGCACGTCGGCGCTGCCGTAGGCTGCGCGCACCTCGTTGAAGACGCGTACGTGCTCATCCTCGTCCGCCAGATCGGCGGGGATGACCAACACCTCGCCACCCAGTGCGCGCAGTTCGGCGGCGAGGTCGTTCAGGCGCTCCTCGCGCCGGGCTACCAGCACCACCCGCATCCCCGCCCGGGCCAGGCGGCGCGCCGTGGCCGCGCCGATACCGCTGGACGCGCCGGTAATCACCGCCACCTTGTCGCGCCAGCCGTCGTGCGTCCCGGCAGCGCGTGCCGCCTGGAAGTAGCGCGACTTGCCCAGCAACCACAGCCTGGCGAGGGGGCGGAAAAGGCGGAAGACGTGCCGCTTGGCTCCGGCCAGTTCGGTCATATCCTCGATGTACGTGTCGAACGTGCGCTGCTGGTAGGCGAGCCGCTGCTGGCTGTGGGCCGTGTCGACCCAGTCGGTGCAGAAGGGCACGTCGCCGAACGCTTCGTCGGGCAGCATCCCCAACCCCATCGCGCCCAACACGCGCTCCACGATCTCGTGGTAGTAGAGCTGACACGCAGGCCCACCGCCGATCAGCAGCGTCTCGCCCCAGATGTCCTCGCTCGAGATTGCGTTCGCCATCGCCAGGCCGACGTCGCGGGTGTGGACGAACTCCATGCGGTTGCCCAGCGGCACGTCGAACATGCCGGGGTCCATCTGAATCGCAATCGGCAGCGTGGCCGAGAGGCGCAGGATCGCCCACTGCAAGCGTGACGCCTTGATCATCTGCTCGCATTCGACCTTGTGTTGGGAATAGTGTTCCACGGGATCGACCGGGTCGGCGACCGTGCGCGGCGGGGGCTGGTGCTGCGTCCTGCCGTAGACGTGGTAGGACGAGGCGAAGACGAAGCGCGGTGGGGTGGGGAGCGTCTCCATCGCCGTGATCAGGTTGCGCGTGCCCCCGACGTTGATCTCGCGAGCCCATTCGGGCCGGTCCTCCGACTCGACGCCGGTGACCGACATTTTGGGGATGATGAACGCCAGGTGGATCACGGCGTCCTGCCCTTGCACCGCCGCGGCGACGTCGGCGGGGTTGCGCAGGTCACCCCACGCTACCTCGATGCGGTCGCCATAGCGGCGTGCGGTCTTCTCGTTGGCCTTCGTCTTCAGATCAAAGCAGCGCACGGTGTGGCCCTGCTCGAGCAATTCCTCCAGCGTGCTCACGCCGACGTTTCCAAATGCCCCTGTCAGTAATACTTTCATGTCACTCCTTATCTAAGCCTCTTAGGAAGATGTGTACCCCTTCGGTTGCCACTCGCCCCCAGTCCGCCCCGGCGGGGTCGAGCAAACCCTGGAGCACCAGGCCAACGGCCAATGACACCAGGATCTGGGACGCCATCTCAGGATCGACGGCTTGAAGAGTTCCCTCCTCGACGCCGGTGTGTATCATTTCGGCAAAGACAGCGCGATATTGGCGATACGGTTCGATCGTCGCCTGCCAGATCGTTTCGTCGCGGGCGGCCTTACTCCAGAACTCCAGGAAGAGCGGCACCTGGCCGTGTGCAGATTGGAAGACCTGGGGCAGCATCTCGGCCATCTGCAAGAGTTGCTGGGGCACCGTGGCAGTGCTGAGGCGTACCGCACCCAGTTGTTCTTCGACGCCGGCGAGCCAGACATCGAAAAGTTCCAGGAAAAGCGCCTGCTTGCTGGGGAAGTGGTGGTAAAACGCCCCTTTCGTCACGCCGGCACACTGGCAAATCTGTGCCACCCCGGTAGCGTCGTACCCGTGCTGGGCGAAGCAGTCCATCGCCGCAGTCAGGATGCGCGTACGGGTCTCTTCTCCGCGTTGTTGTGAGCTCATATTGCCCCCTTTCTCTAAAATACCGACCGGTCGGTATGATTTTAGCACAGAAGTGCGGGTGTGTCAAATTGCCCGTCTTGCCTGGCGAGAGCCTGCGCCGGCAGGTGGTGCGGCTGGCTGTGCCTGCGATGGGCGAACGCATTCTGACGATGACGGTCAGCATTGTCGATACGATGCTGGTCGGTCACCTGGGCGCGGTGGCCCTGGCAGCGGCAAGCCTGGCCAACGAGTGGATGTTCGTCGCCATCGTGCTGTTCTGGGCGCTTTCGACCGGGACGACGGCGTTGGTGGCCCGCTCGGTGGGGGAGCGTGATCTGGACACGGCCAACCGGGCGATGCGCCAATCCCTGCTCGTCGGCGCGTTGATGGGCCTGGTCGCTACGGCCCTGGCGCTGGCGCTGGCTCGCCCAGCCCTGGCGCTGATGGGCGCCGAACCGGACGTGGTCGAATCGGGCGCGCAGTACCTGCGTATCGTGGCGCTCGCCTTCCCTTTTGCCGGGCTGCTGTACGTGGGAAACGCTTGCCTGTACGGCGCTGGCGATACACGCGCAGTGATGGCGCTGGTCAACCTGCTCAACGTCGGCGTCGCTTGGGTGGCCATCAACGGCCTGTGGGGTCTCCCGGCGCTGGGGGTCCTGGGTTCTGCCCTGGGTGCGGCGGTGGGGCAGGGGGCGGGCGGGCTGTTCGTGACGTGGATGCTCTTCAGAGGCCGCTCAGGGCTTCGATTACGTGTTACAAACCTGCGAGTGGATTGGCACATCGTCCGGCGCGTGCTGCGTATCGGCCTGCCGGCGGGGGTGGAGCAGATGTCCTGGCGGCTGGGGATGATGGTTTTCGTGCGCGCCCTGCGCGCCGAATCGCTCTCCTACATGCCCGGCTTCGGGTTCGCCGTGGCGGGTACAGCCCTCGTCGGCCAATACCTGGGCGCGCAGGACCCCCATCGCGCCGAGAAGACCGGCTACATCACCTACCAGATCGCCGCACTGGTGATGTCGGCGGTGGGATTGGCCTTTATCCTGGTTCCTCATGTATTCATCCAATTTTTGTAACTGCTCAGGCTGTGCGCCTGGCAGTTACCCGCCTGGCACGTCGAAGGGAGAAGGTGGGGGTTTTGCGGGCGGCGAAGCCGCC
>JAFGOJ010000235.1 GCA_016926575.1 Anaerolineae bacterium
CTGGTGACGGAGAACGTGGTCCACGTGCGCGGCGGCCACGACGTCGAGGGCGACGAGGCCGCCCTGCTGGACGAGGCGGCGGTCCGCGCGGCGATTCTGGCCCATCGTGACCACGTCGAGGCCTTCGCCATCTCCAGTTACTTCGGCGTGCGCAATCCGGCCCATGAGCTGCGCGTGCGCGCCCTGGTCGACGAGCTGGGCGTTTCCGAGAACGGCCCGCTGCCCGCCACCTGCGGCCACGAACTGACCAGTCGCCTCAACTCGGTGCGCCGCGCGACGACGGTGGCGCTCAACGCGCGCCTGATTCCGCTGCTGCGCGAGCTGATCGGCACGGTGCGCGTGACCCTGGATGCGCTGGGCGTCGCTGCGCCGCTGATGATCGTCAAGGGCGATGGCTCGCTGGTGCGTTCGGCGTGGGCGATGCGCCGGCCGATCGAGACGATCCTTTCCGGGCCGGCCGCGAGCGTGGTCGGCGCGTGGCACCTGGCGGGCCGTGGTGACGTGTGGGTGGTGGACGTGGGCGGCACGACCACCGACATCGCCGCCCTGCGCGATGGCCGCCCGCGCCTGAGCCCTGAGGGGGCGCAGGTGGGCCGCTGGCGCACGATGGTCGAGGCGGTGGATGCGCACACGGTAGGATTGGGCGGCGACAGCCTGGTGCGCGTCGAGGAGAGGCGGTTGTCCGTCGGCCCGCGGCGCGTGGTGCCGCTGTGCGCACTGGCCGCGGCGCATCCGCGCGTTCTGGAGGAGCTGCGCAGCCAGGTATTGGGCGAGCCGCACTACCTGGCCGGGCAATTTGCGATGCTTCAGCGGCAAGCGAACGCCGCACTGCCCAGGGAGGAGCGTGACCTGCTGGACGAGCTCGTGGCGGGCCCGCGCTCGATGGTCGCGCTGGGGAACGCTCTGCGCTACAGCTCGATGGCCGAGCGGCGCGTCGACCGGCTGGAGGCGCAGCGGTTGGTGCTGCGGTCGAGTTTCACTCCCACCGACGCGCTGCACGTGCTGGGCCGGCTGTCGATCTGGGACGCGGAGGCTGCGCACCTCGGCGCGCAGATTCTGTCGGCGCGGATGGGGCTTTCGCCCAAGGCGTTTTGCGAACGCGTGGTGCGTGAGGTGTCGAACCTGGTCTCTACGGCGCTGGTCAGCAAGACGCTTTCCGATGAGGCGGGGCTGCCCCATTGGGAGCAAGAACCCACTGCCGCAGCACTGCTCGAACGGGCATTGGGCGGTGTGAATGGGTCGGACCTGGAGTGCAGGCTGGCCCTGCGCCACCCTGTGGTCGCCGTTGGCGCGCCGGTCGAGGCGTACCTGCCGCGCGTCTCTCAACAGCTGGATACGGAATTGATCGTTCCGGCGCACGCCGAGGTCGCCAACGCCGTCGGCGCGGTGGCCGGTGGCGTCGTGCTTCAGCAGCAGGTGCTGGTGCGCCCGTCCGGCGACGACGGCATCTTCCGCGTGCACCTGCCGATGGGGATTCGAGATGTGCCCTCGTTGGAGGAAGGGGTGGCTTACACCGAGTCGGTGATGTCCACGTGGCTCGCGGCGCGGGCGGAAGAAGCGGGGGCGGTTCAGGTGGAGGTCAAGGTGGAGCGCGAGGACGTCAAAGCCCCGGTCCAAGGCGGCTGGGGCGGCGAATTGCACCTGGAGACGGTGCTGACGTTCACCGCCGTTGGGCGGCCGAGTATCGTTTGAACGAAAATCGGATCAGTAATGACTCTACTGGAAAAAAGCTATCAACCACAAAGAGCACAAAGGACACAAAGAAAAAGAGTAAGGAATTGTGCGAGATTGCCCAAAAACCAGCACGAAGAACAAGAGAATCTTAAGGCGAATATTAAAAATCTTTGTGCTCTTTGTGGTTGTCTCTCCTTTTTTCAGAGGAGCCAGTAATCTAAAACTAGGAGGAAGAGTAAGATGGCTAATTTGATGGAGAAAATCGCCTCTAATCTTTACGATGGAGAAGAAGACGAGGTCGCTGAGTTGGTCCAGAAAGCGTTAGACCAGGGTATGGACCCACAGGATGTCCTTCAGGACGGCCTGCTCGCCGGAATGGACGAGGTCGGCAAGGATTTCAAGGCCGGCGACTTGTACGTGCCCGAGGTGTTGATCGCTGCCCGTGCGATGCACGCCGGGATGAACGTCCTGCGGCCGTTTTTGGCCGAAGGCGGCGGCACTGGGATGGGCAAGTGCGTGGTTGCCACGGTGGAGGGTGACCTGCACGACATTGGCAAGAACCTGGTCAAGATGATGTTGGAGGGGGCCGGGTTCGAGATGATCGACCTGGGCGTGGACGCGAAAGCGGAGACGTTCATTGACGCGGTACGGGAGCACCGGCCCAAACTGGTGGGGATGAGCGCGTTGTTGACGACGACGATGGTCAACATGAAGGCGACCATCGAGGCGCTGCAGGAAGCCGGGCTGCGCGACTCGGTCAAGGTCATGGTCGGCGGCGCGCCGGTGACGGCGGCCTTCGCTGCGGAGATCGGCGCGGACGGTCACGCCCCCGACGCGGCCAGCGCGGTCGATCTGGCGCGGGCGTTGATCGCGTAATCGGCTAAAGCGAGAACGCTCTTTTGAACCGCGAAGACGCGAAGCCCGCGAAGAAAAGGCGAAAAAGCTTGGCGCTCTTTGCGTCTTTGCGGTCGATTTTTGCGTGAAGTGAATGATGGCTAAGAAACCGCGAGTGGTTCCACCCGGAGTGGTGGGGGGACAGTATCGCCCTCTGACGGACGAACAGGTTGAACGCATCCACCAGGCCGCGTTGAGCATCCTGGAGCGCACCGGCGTACAGGTCGAGGAGCCGGAGGCGCTGCGGCTGTTCGAGGAGGCCGGCGCGCGGGTCGACCGTGCCGCGCGGCGCGTGCGGCTGCCGCGCGCGTTGGTGGAGGACGCCGTCGACTGGGCGCCTTCGAGAGTGGTGCTCGCCGGGCGCGACTCTCAGTGGGACCTCGAACTGGAGGGGGCGCGGGTGCACATCGGCACTGGCGGCGCTGCGCTGACCGTGCTCGACCTGGAGACGGGGGAGCCGCGCCGGGCGGTGCTGCAGGACGTGGTCGATCTGGCGCGCCTGGTCGACGTGCTCGACAATGTCCACTTCTACCTGGTGCCGGTCTACCCGACCGACGTGGAGAAGGAGGTTGTGGACGTCAACACGTATTATGCGGGGTTGGCGAACACCACCAAGCACGTCCAGGCGGGCGTCTACACCATCGCGGGCATCCGCGACACCGTGGCGATGTGCGAGCGCATCGCCGGCGGAGCCGAATTGCTGCGAGAGCGGCCGCTGGTCTCCTTCATCACCAGTTGGATGGTCAGCCCGCTGGCGTTCGCCACCGAGGTCACCACGCTGCTGATCGAGACCTGCCGGCAGGGCATCCCGGTGATCCTCTCGGCGGCGCCGATGGCCGGGTCGACCGCGCCGGTGACGCTGGCGGGAATGCTGGCGCAGCTCACCGCCGAGCAGCTCTCGGGCGTCGTGCTGGCGCAGTTGGTGCGCCGTGGCGCACCGCTGTTGATCGGCCCGATCCCGGCGACGGCCGATATGCGCACCGGGCGCTATCTGGGCGGCACGGCGGAGTTCGGCATAACCAACGCCGCGATGGCGCAGATGGCGCAGTTCTACCGCCTGCCGATCTACAATTCGGCCGGTATGACCGACGCCAAGACCCCCGACATCCAGGCCGGGTTCGAGAAGGCGATGAGCGCGGTGCTGGCGGCGTTGGCCGGGAGCAACTTCATCCACCACGCGGCGGGGATGCTGGAGAATATGAACGTCGTCGCGGCGGAGCAGTTCGTGATCGACAACGACATCCTGGGGATGGCGATGCGCGCCGTCGAGGGCATCCGGGTCGACGACGAGACGTTGGCGCTGGACGTCATCGACGCGGTCGGGCCGGCCGGGCACTACCTGATGGCCGACCACACGCTCAAGCACATGCGTTCCGAATTTTTCTACCCCTCTGCCGTGGTCGACCGGAACGACTGGGACACGTGGTCGAAGTACGGCAGTCGCACAGCCCGCGAGCGCGCCCGTGACATCGCCCGCGACATTCTCAACACACACTACCCCGCTTCCCTCGACCCTGCGGTCGACGCTTGGATTCGTGAACAATTCGCAATTCACAATTTGTAATTTGCAATTTACGCAGGAGGTTACAAGCGTGACAGAACAGATTGCCATTCCGACGCTGCGCCCGACGATGCGCATGCTGTCGGACGATCAGATCAAAGAAATTCACCACACCAGCCTCGACATTTTGGCCCGCACGGGCATCGTGATGAAGAATGCGCGCGCCCGGCAGTTGCTGCTCGACGCCGGGGCGTGGGAGTCGGGCGGCCGGGTGATGATCCCGTCCCATCTGGTGATGGACGCCATCGCCGCGGCACCGTCGCGCATCCCGCTGCACAACCGGTTGGGGGAACTGACGATGCCGTTGGAGGCGGGGAAGGTCTTTTTCGGGCCGGGTTCCGATTGTATCTTCACCCTCGACGTGGAGACCGGCGAGCGGCGCAAGGCGACGGCGGCGGATATCCAGAACATCGCCCGCCTGTGTGATGGCTTGCAGCAGATCGACTTCACCATGTCGATGGGCAATCCCTCGGACGTGCCAGCGATGGACATCTACCTCCACGAATTCATCAGCATGATCCGTGGGTCGGTCAAGCCGACGTGCTACACGGCCAACAACCGCGCGGATATGGAGGACATCTATGCCATTGCCTGCGCGGAGGCGGGGGGAGAGACCGCGCTGCGCGAGCGGCCGTTCCTGATCCTCTACGCCGAGTCGATCTCGCCGCTCTTGTACCCGGACGAATCGGTCGACAAGCTGCTCTTCTGTGCCGAGAAGGGCATCCCGGTGACGTATCCCCCTTCGCCGAACACTGGCGGCGGCGGGCCGATCACCCTGGCCGGGGCGCTGGCGCTGGGCAACGCGGAGTGCCTGGCGGGCCTGGTGCTGACGCAGCTGGTGCGACGGGGCACACCGTTCCTCTACGGCATGAACACCGCCGCGCTCGATATGAAGTCGGCCATCGTCAGCTACGGCGCGCCGGAGTGGCCCACGGGCATGGCGGCCTGGTCCGATATTGCCCGTTTTTACGACCTGCCGATCTGGGGCGCGGCCGGCGCGACCGACAGCAAGGTGGTCGACGCGCAGGCCGGGGCCGAGGCGGCGATTTCGATCATGACGGCCTTTCTCACCCGCTGCAATCTGGTGCACGACGTCGGTTACATCGAGTACGGCACCACGTCGGCGATGGAGATGCTGGTCGTCTGCGACGAGATCATCCGCGACGTGCGGTTCGTGATGGACGGCGTGGAGGTCGGCGAGCGCACGCTGGCGCGCGAGGCGATCCATCGCGCCAACCCGGGCGGCGGATTCCTGGCCGATGACCACACGCTCAAGAACTGGAAGTGGGCGCAGTGGCGGCCCGACCTGATCAGCCGCACGCGGTACGACACCTGGGTGGAGAAGGGCAGCCTGGACATGACCGCCCGGGCGAACGCGCGCGCGCGGAAGATTCTGGCCGAGCACGAGGTCGCGCCGTTGTCAGCGGCGGCGGAGGACGCAATCGCTGAGGTTTTAGCGAAGCGAGCAGCGTAGCGATCTCGATTTGAACCGCTAAGACGCGAAGGTCGCGCAGAAAGCGCGAGAAAGCTTGGCGTTCTTTGCGGTGGGTTTCTTGCGTAGTCCTGAGGGGAGGGATATGGCACGAGCGGGTCTTGAGGGCGGGCAGTACCAGCCGTTGACGCAAGCGCAGATCGAGGATATCCACGCCGCATCCCTGAAAGTGCTGGCGGAGACGGGCGTCCACGTGGAGAACGAGCGCGCTTTGGCGCTCTACCGTGCGGGTGGGGCACAGGTGGACGGGAGCCGCGTTCTCATCTCCGCGGCGATGGTCGAGGCGGCGCTGGCGAGCACGCCCGCGCGGGTGCTGCTGGCGGGGCGTGACCCGCAGCAGGACGTGGTGCTGGAGGGACGGCGGGTCTACGCCGGCACGGGTGGCTCGCCGACGATGGTGCTCGACCCCGGCGCCGATACGCTCCGCCCGGCCACGTTGCGGGACGTGGCGGATATGGCGCGCCTGGCCGACGCGCTGGCGCACTGTGATTTCGTCGTCGTGCCGATTCACCCGACCGACGTCCCCGAGGCCGACGTGCCGGTCAATCGATTCTATGCCTGCCTGAGCAACACGACCAAACACGTCATGGGCGGGGTTGGGTCGGTGGAGGGGGCGCGGGCGGTGATCGAGGCGGCGGAAATGGTGGTGGGCGGGCCGGACGCGCTGCGGGCGCGGCCGATCGTTTCTGCGATCACGAGCTGGATGGTCAGCCCGCTGCATCTGGACACGGGGGTGACGGACATCCTCCTCACCTGGTGCGAACAGGGGCTGCCGGTGGCGCTCTCGTCGGCGCCGATGGCGGGGTCGACGTCGCCGGTGACGCTGGCGGGGACGCTGGTGCAGCTCAACGCCGAGCAGTTGAGCGGCGTCGTGTTGACGCAGTTGGTACGCCCTGGCACGCCGGTGCTGGCCGGGTACATCCCCGGCGTGGCCGATATGCGCACCGGCGGCTATCTGGGCGGGGCGATCGAGTTCGGGATGATGCAGGCGGCGGCAGCGCAGATGGCGCACTTCTACTGCGTGCCGATCTACGGCTCGGGCGGGATGACCGACGCCAAGTTGCCCGACGCCCAGGCCGGGTACGAGAAGATGGCCACGCTGATGCTGGCGGCGATGGGCGGCTGCAACTACATCCACCACGCCTTCGGGATGCTGACCAATATGAACGCGGCATCGCTGGAGCAGGCGCTGATCGACAACGAGGTGGTGGGCATGGCCGCGCGCGTGCTGCGCGGCGTCGAGGTGACGGAGGCGTCGTTGGCGGCAGAGGCCATCGCGCGCGTCGGCCCCGGCGGCCACTACCTGATGGACGACCACACGCTCCGGTTCATGCGCTCCGAGTTTTTCTATCCCGCTGTAGCAGATCGGCAGAACCGCGCGACGTGGGAGGCGCAGGGGAAACAGGACACGCGCGCGCGGGCGGTGGCGCAGGTGGCGCGGTTGTTGGAGCGACACACAGCTCCGGGGTTGCCGCAAGCGGTAGACGAGGCCGTCCGGCATAGGTTTCGCATTCACACGTTTGACGCCACGTAGGGGCAGACATATAATGACAGGAGTATTTTTTCAAGAAGGAGGTGGCGCTCTGGCTTAGTGTGGCATCGTTGTGGCGGTGAGACGGGCTACTGTGCTCCGTCTCGATGGAAAAGACGTTCAAATTTTTAGGAGGAGGAGTACCCGATGGAGATTCTCAAGAAAAGCAAGAGGCAAGAGCATCCTTACATCCCAGAGTTGAAGGAACTGTACAGGGCTGGCCGGTGCTCGCGGCGCGAGTTCTTGCAGACCGCTACGTTGTTGGGGATGTCGCTGGCTGCGGCCAGCACCTTCCTGGCGGCGTGCGGGCCGGCGGCAGAGGAAGAGACGCCGGTGGCTACGGCCGCGCCCACAGGCGGCATCAACCGCGGCGGCACGATGACCGTTGCCACGCGCGTTCAGCGCCTGGACCATCCGGCGCGCCTGTCGTGGATCGAGGGCGCGAACGCGATGCGGCTGGTCAACGAGTACCTGACCTTCACCGACTGGGACAACATCACCCATCCGTGGCTGCTGGATCATTGGGACGTCAACGAGACCGTCGACGAGTGGACGCTCTATCTCCGCGAGGGGATCAAGTTCAACGACGGTTCCGATTTCATGGCGGATGACGTGATCTTCTCTATGCAGCAGTGGTTCGACGAAGCGGTCGGTTCCTCGATTGCGGGGTTGATGAGCTACCTCACGCCCAACAACATCGAGAAGATCGACGACTACACCATCAAGCTGCACCTCAGCGCGCCGCAGATCGGTGTGCCGGAGCACTTGTTCCACTACCCGGCCTTGATCGTGCCGCGCACCTTTGAAGGCGACTGGGTGCGCCAGCCGGTGGGCACCGGGCCGTTCACGCTGAGCGAGTACATGGAATCCGAGCGCGCCGTGTTCGTGCGCCGCGAGGACTACTGGAAGATGGGCGAGGATGGCAGTCCCTTGCCCTATCTCGATCAGGTCACCTTCCTGGACCTGGGCGAAGAGGAGGCGGCCCGCATCGCGGCGTTGCAGAGCGGCCAGGTCGACAACATCTTCAACCCCTCCGCCGACATCTGGCAGGCGGTCAAGGACTTGCCCGGCATCGGTGTCTACGCCACCAGCACGGCGCAGACCTTCGTTATCCGTATGCGCGTGGACACGGAGCCGTTCAGCGACAACCGCGTGCGGCAGGCGCTGAAGAAGTGCATCGACCGGCAGGCGGCGCTCGACCTGGCCTGGTTCGGAGAGGGTGCGCTGGGCCACGACGCCCACATCGCTCCGGTACACCCGGCCTACTGCGAGAAGCCGATCCCCGCGTACGATCCCGAAGGCGCGCGGGCGCTGCTGGCGGAAGCCGGCTACCCCGACGGGCTGACGGTCGATCTGTTCACGCAGGAAGCGCGCGCGGAACCGGCCATCGCTCAATCCCTGGCCGAGACGGCGCGGGATGGCGGCTTCACCATCAACCTCAACATCCTGCCCTCCGCTTCTTACTGGGATATGTGGACCGAGGTCGATCTGGGCATCACCATCTGGGCGCACCGTCCGCTGGGCACGATGGTGCCCGCGCTGGCGTACACCGCCGACGAAGCGGGTAATCCGGGTGCCTGGAACGAGACGCGCTGGGTCGACGAGGAGTACTCCGAGTTGCTGCATCAGGCAGAGCAGACTGTCGACGTGGAAGCGCGTCGCGAGATCTTCTGCCAGATGGAAGACATCCAGCAGGAGCGTGGCTCGGTCGGCATCGCGTTCTGGACCAACGTGTGGTACGTCTGCCACGAGAAGTTCCAGAACGTACGGGCGCATCCCACCAACTACGATCACTTCGACAACGTGTGGATTCAGGAGTAGGCGTAGCATAGCGTAACGCGTGGTGAGATGGGTGGCGGTTCACTCATCTCACCACGTTCGTCTGCGGTGCAGGAGGCATCATGGCCAGATACATCCTACGGCGTTTGAGTTTCATGGTCTTGACGATGCTTATCGTCTCCATCGCCGTTTTCCTCATCACCGAGGCTGCTCCGGGCGACGTGGCGCGGCACATCCTTGGGCAGTTTGCCAGCGAAGCGCAGGTGGAACTGATGCGGGAGCAGATGGGACTCACCCAGCCGCTCTACGTGCGCTATTTCGACTGGCTGGCCGGCAACGACTGGCGGCACTCCCGTCTTGTGGACATGCCGCTGACGTTCGTGCAACTCGAGGGGCAGCAGGAGCCGCAGTGGTATGCCGTGGCGGAAGATGGCACGCTGCGGCAGTGGCGCATGGAGGGCGGCGAACTGACCGAGATTCGCGTTTCGCTGGATGGCGCCCGGGAGCGCGTTCCGTTCGACAACTGGCAGCTCGACGAGAATGGTGAGGAGATTTTCTGGGGCGTCGACACAGCCGGGCACGTTGTGCTCTGGCGTCGAGGTGGCGCGGCGGTCGATACGGGCGCTGCGGCGGCGGGCCGCACGATGACCGAGTCCAGCGGTGAGCAATACCTGCCGCTGCGCCGGGGCCTCTTGCGCGGCGACCCGGGCATCTCGACGCGCACGGGTCGCCCAGTGGGGCCGACGCTCGTGCGGCGCTTGCGTAACTCCCTCACGCTGGCAGCGATTGCGTTCGCGTTCATCATGCCCATCGCTCTGGTGATGGGGCTCGCGGCCGGGTTGCGCGAGGCCTCGCTTCTGGATCGGAGCATCTCCATTTTCAGCCTGGTGACGACATCGGTGCCGGAGTTCGCCAGCGGGGTCTTCTTGATACTCATCTTTGCGTTCTGGTTGAAAGTGCTGCCGGGCGCTGCGATTTTCGTCAGCGACATCGCGCCGTGGCAGGACCCGAAGTTGCTGGTCCTGCCGGTCTTGACGTTGACGCTGGTGGAGGTGGGGTACGTCACGCGCATGGCACGCGCCAGTATGATCGAGGTCGTCAATGCGCCATATATTCGCACGGCCTTTTTGAAAGGGCTGCCCTATTGGCGCATCGTTACCAAACACGCGATTCGCAATGCGCTGATCGCGCCGATTACGGTGATCATGCTGCACGTGAACTGGCTGGTGGGCGGCATTGTCGTCGTCGAGTCGGTCTTCGGCTATCCGGGGCTGGGCATGTATTTGCTCGACTCGGCACTGTTCAAGGACGTGAACGCCATCGAGGCCGGGGCGATGATTATGGTCACCGTGGCGGTCGGCACGCAGTTGATTGCCGACGTGATCTACACGTTCTTGAACCCGCGTATTCGCTACAAGTAAGGAGTGAACGGCTATGTCAGTTGCTGAAACGACTCCAAGCAAGACGTCGGAAGCTCCGGCCGGCACGCAACGGAAGTGGTGGGAGCCGCTCACGCTCATCTTTCGCTCCGGCGTGGGGACGGTAGGGCTGGTGATCATCGTTTTCTGGGTGCTGGTGGCGATTTTGGCCCCGCTTATCGCACCCTACAGCCCTCTGGCGCAGGACTCTACGGCGATCAACCAGCCACCTTCTGCGCAGTATCTGTTGGGGACGGACAACATGGGCCGCGACATGCTCTCGCGCCTGATCTACGGCAGCCGCACGATCCTGCTCCTGGCGCCAATTTCGGTGTTCTGTTCGGTGGCGGTGGGGACGTTTTTGGGACTGCTCGGTGGCTACTTCGGCGGCCTGATCGACGAGGTCGTGATGCGCATTCTCGACGCGATCATGGCCTTCCCGACGATCCTGCTCTACCTGATCATCATCGCCGCCCTCGGTCCTTCTGCGCTCAACGTCGTGCTGGCGATCACGTTCGTCGGCGCGCCGGGGGTGGCGCGGCTGGTGCGCAGCCTGACCCTCGACATCCGCACGCGCGACTACATCCGCGCTGCCGAGACGCGGGGCGAAAACCCCTTTTACATCATGTTCTTCGAGATTCTGCCCAACGCGCGCGGGCCGATCATCATCGACTCGATGCTGCGCGTGGGCTACGCCATCTTCTCCATCGGTACGCTGGGCTTCCTCGGTCTGGGACTTCCGCCGCCCACACCCGACTGGGGCGGGATGATCAGCGAGGCCCGCAAGTACATCTGGACCAGCCCTCTGGGCGTTCTGTGGCCGGCGCTGGCTATCTCTAGCCTCGTCGTCGCGTTGAACCTGTTCGCCGACGGCCTGCGCGAAGAATCGACGCGGTATCAGTGAGGAGTCCGACAATGCGACAAGCACGAGACATTCCGGTTCTGCGAGTGGAAAACCTGGCCATCTCTTACGAGACGCGCTATGGCGACGTTCAGGCGGTGCGGGACGTCAGCTTCGAGATCCAGCGCGGCGATGCGTATAGCATCGTCGGCGAATCGGGCTGCGGCAAGAGCACCGTGGCCTTCGGCATCGTCAATTTCCTGGGGCGTAACGGCAAGATCGTCGACGGGCGCATCCTGTTCCAGGGGCGCGACCTGGTAGGGCGCTCGCAAGAAGAACTGCGCAAACTGCGCGGCGACCGCATCGCCATGGTCTACCAGGACCCGATGCAGGCGCTCAACCCGACGCTGCGCCTCGGCGACCAGCTCTCCGAGGTGCTCATCGTCCACCGTGGCATGGCGCGGAGCGAAGCTGAAGACCGCTGCGTCCACATGCTGGAGCAGGTGCACATGCCCGACCCGGCGAACGTGATGCAGCGCTACCCGCACCAGATTTCCGGCGGGCAGCAGCAGCGCGTGGTGATAGCGATGGCCTTGCTCAACGATCCCGCGCTCTTGATCATGGACGAACCGACCACGGCCCTGGACGTGACGGTCGAGGCGGCGGTGTTGGACCTGGTCGCCGAGTTGCAGACCAAGTTCGACACGGCGATCATGTACATTAGCCACAACCTGGGCGTCGTCGCCCGCGTCTCCGACAGGGTGGGGGTGATGTACGCCGGGACGATGGTGGAGCGAGCGTCGGTATCCGACATCTACCTGCATCCCAGCCACCCTTACACGCTGGGGTTGATGCACTGCGTGCCCAAGCTGGGTATGGACAAATCGAGCAGCTACCTCTACCCGATCCGTGGCCGCGTCCCTTCGCCGAAGAACCTGCCGCCGGGCTGTATCTTCGAACCGCGCTGCGACTTCGCCCGCAAGATCTGCCAGGAGGAGCGGCCTTCGATCCGCGAGGTGGAACCCGGCCACTGGTCGCGCTGTCACTTTGCCGAGCAGGTGCTGGCAGGCGAGTTGCAGCCTCTCGCTCACCTCTTGCCCAACCTGGAGGCGCGAGAACGTTCGGGAGAGGCGTCCAAGCTGGTGCTGAATGTGGAAGGTGCACGGACGTATTACGACGCGCCTTCTACGAAGTTGATCGGTGGTGAAAAGCAGTTCGTCAAGGCGGTGGACGACGTCAGTTTTTCGATTCGCAAGGGGCAGACGCTAGGCATCGTGGGCGAATCGGGCTGCGGCAAAAGCACGCTGGTCAAGACGATCATCGGATTGGAGAAGCCCACCGCAGGCACGTTCGAGTTCATGGGCGTGGACATCTCGACGCCGGTTTCGAGCCGGGACCTGGATCTGATCAAGAATCTGCAGATGGTCTTCCAGAACCCGGATTCGACCCTCAACCCATCGTACAGCGTTGGCGCGCAGATTGCGCGCCCGCTGCGGCGGTTCAAGACGGTGCCGCGCAATGACGTGCGCGACGAGGTGGTGCGTCTGCTGAACATGATGCGCCTGGGCGAGAATTACTACGATCGCTTGCCGCGCCAGTTGAGCGGCGGCGAGAAGCAGCGCGTGGGCATCGCCCGCGCCATCGCCGGCCGTCCCGAACTGGTGATGTGCGATGAACCCGTCTCTGCGCTGGACGTGTCGGTGCAGGCGGCAGTGCTCAACCTGCTCCTGGAAGTTCAAAACGAGATGGGCACCACGATGGCCTTTATCGCTCACGACCTGAGCGTGGTGCGCTTTTTCTGCGACACGATCGCCGTGATGTACCTGGGGCAGATCGTCGAGATCGGGCCGGCAGAGGCGATCTACGCGCCGCCTTACCATCCGTACACCGAGGCGCTCCTTTCTGCCGTGCCGATCCCTGATCCGCGTGTGGAGCAGAAGCACATTCGCCTTATGGGGGGCGTGCCTAGCGCGCTCCACCCGCCCAGCGGCTGCCGCTTCCACACGCGCTGCCCGCGCCGTTCGCTGCTGCCCGACGGCGGCGCGATCTGCGAGACGACCGTCCCGCCGTGGCAACAGGTGACCGAGGAGCACCGCATCTTCTGCCATATCCCACTCGAGGAGCTGTACAAGCTGGAGGCCGTGATAACCATCGACGTTGAGGAGGAAAGCCATGTTGGTTAAAGATTATATGACCCGTCACCCTATGATGGGTGATCCCGGCATGTCCATCGTCGAAGCGCGCCACTATATGAACGAAAACCATATCCGCCACCTGCCCATCGTCGGCGACGGCAAGCGCTTGATTGGCCTGGTGAGTCGGCAGACGCTGCTCGTCGAGCCGGGCCGCATCTCCAGTCTGGATATCTGGGAAATCGCGCACCACCTCTCCAAGATGACGGTCTCAGACGTCATGGTCCGCAAAGAAGACGTCGTCACCATTGACCCCGATGCAACGATCGAAGAGGCCGCCCGCGTGATGGTGGAGAAAAAGGTTGGCTGCTTGCCTGTGCTGGAGGACGAGGTTGTGGTGGGGATCATCACAGAGACCGACATCATGGCCCAGTTGACGGCGATGATGGCGACGCGCATCCCCGGCGTGCGGGTGACGATCCATATGCCCGAGGTGCGCGGCGAGTTAGCGCGGCTGGTGGCTGCCATCAGCGCCCAGGGCTGGGGCATCCTGGCCTGCGGCGGCGCGCCTGCGCCGAGAGAACCCGGAAAGTGGGAGGCGGTCATCAAAATCCGCGGTGTCCCGCGCGGCGAGATCGTCGCTGCGCTCAGCCAGATCAAGGGCCAGGAGATCGTCGACGTACGCGAGACGGATTGATATGTATAGCAATCGTGACACAGGTATCAACTACATCAAGGCCCGCAAGGACCACCGCTGCTACGGCATGGGCCTGGGCATCATCATCCTGGACGACGTCTACCCCGGTTTCCCCGGCGACGTGCGCAACGCCAGCGCCTTCCCGTTCCCCATCCAGTACGAAATCGTCGAGGGGGTCGATATCCAGGCCCTGGTCCACGCGGAGGATAAGTCGCCCTGCCTGGCCCCGATCGTACGCGCGGCGCAGAAGCTGGAGCGCATGGGGTGTCGCGCCATCGCCGCCGAGTGCGGCTACTTCGCCTACTTTCAGCGCGAGATTGCGGCGGCGGTTGGCGTGCCGGTTTTCATGTCCAGCTTGCTCCAGGTGCCGTTTGCCCAGCAACTCATCCGGCCCGACCAGGTGGTCGGTGTGTTGGTGGCTCGGCTGGACAAGTTGACCGACGCCCACCTGGAGGCCGTCGGCGTGCGCCTGGGCAGCAACTACGTCGTTACCGGCTCCGAAGATCGCGTCCCCGAGTTCGAGCACCTGTGGTACGCGCCGAGACGCACCAACCCGCCCGGCGCCTATTACGACAAGACCGAACGGGAGTTCGTCGCCGTCGCCGTCGATTTCTACCAGGCACACCCGAATATGGGCGCGCTGGTGATGGAATGCACCGGTATGCAGCCCTTCGCCCGCGCCGTGCAACGCGAGATCGACATCCCCATCTTCACCTGGGGCACGCTGCTCGATTACGCGTATTCGGTGGTGGTGCACCGCGATTATTACGGGCATGTGTAGATGGCTCGCATCGTGGACATCTTGACGGCGCCCGCGACGGGCGGCTATTACGTGGAGGATCTGGCCGCGCTCCAGGCGTCTCCCTTGCCCGTCGAAAGGCGCTATACTGCCGATCCGGTGACCCCCGGCTTCCGCCACGCGCGCGAGGTGGCCGAAGCGGTCTGCGTGGGGCTGGTGCTGGACGATGGTCGGGTGGCGTGGGGGGATTGTGTCGCTGTGGCGTATGGCGGCAAGGCGGGGCGGGACGGGGTGTTCCGCGCCGAAGAGGGCGTCGCGGCGCTCAGGGGGGCGGTTGCGCCGGCGCTGGAGGGGCGAACGCTCGCCCGTTTCCGCGAGCTTGCCGCCGAGGTCGATGTGCTGATCGAACGGGTGGAGATCGAGCGCCCGCTCCCGCCCGTCGTACCCCCGCTCGACGAGAAGGGCATGGCCCGGCGGCGGTTTCTGAGCGCGCCGGCGCGCATGTTGCAGGGTTCGTTGGGGCAAGACGCCGCCGCGGCTCCGGTTCCCACCGAACGCGTGGTGGTCGAGCGGCCGTTGCACACCGCGGTGCGCTACGGCGTCAGCCAGGCGCTGCTGAAGGCGGTGGCATTGACCCGCGGCGTGACCATGGCCGAGGTCGTGGCCGAGGAATGGGGCCTGCCCCGCCCCGACGCGCCCGTGCCCATCCACGCGCAGTCGGGCAGCGAGCGCTACCACAACGCGGACAAGATGATCGTGCGCCGGCTGGCCTCGCTGCCCCACGCCCTGGTCGACGACGTCCCAACGCAAGTGGGCGAGAACGGAATCGCGCTGAAAGTCTACGTGACCTGGCTGGCCAAGCGCATCCGCGAACTGGGCGGCGACGACTACCGCCCCACGATTCACCTGGATGTGCACGGTGCGTTCAGCCAGCTTTTCGGCAACGATACGGGCAAGATGCTCGGCTTGCTCTTCGGCCTGCAAATGGCCGCTCGTCCCTACCGCCTGCGGGTGGAGAGCCCGGTGGTCATGGACAGCCGCGCGGCACAGATCGAGACGATGAAGAAGCTGCGCGACTACGTTCGCCAGCGCAGCATGAGCGTTGAACTGGTCGCCGACGAGTGGGCCAACACACTGGAAGATGTGCGGGCGTTCATCGAGGCCGGGGCCGCCGATATGATCCAGATCAAGATGCCGGATTTGGGCGGCTTGCACAACACCATCGACGCCGTATTGGCCTGCAAAGCGGGCGGGGTGGGCGCGTTCCTGGGCGGCAGTTGTGCCGAGACCGACCTCTCCGCGCGCGTTGCGGCTCACGTGGCGCTTGCCACGCGCCCGGATATGCTCCTCGCGCGTCCGGGCATGGGCGTGGACGAGGGCATCTCCATCGTTCATAACGAAATGGCGCGCACCCTGGCCTGGATCGCACATAGAGCGCAACTTGCAATTCGCAATTCCTAATTCTTAATTTGCATTTCTTGAGGATCCGATGGACACAAACTACCATTCTCACCAAACGCCGCAGTTCCGTGTGTTGTCTGACCGGCAGATCGAAAAGATCTACTGGGCCACGTTGGAGTGCCTGGAGCGCACCGGCGTCGAGGTGCGCAACGCGGAGGCGCGCGACCTGCTCGTGGGGGCCGGCGCGCGGGCCGACGGCGCGCGCGTGCGCATTCCCCCGCACGTCATCCAGGACGCGGTCGCGGCCAACCCGCGCACGTTCACCCTGTGGGGGCGCGACGGCCGCCCGCGTATTCAAGTTGCCGTCGACCGCGTGTATTTCGGCCCGGGGCCGACCTGCACGTATTTCGTCGATCCACACACGGGCGAGCGGCGCAAGACGCGCCGGGGCGATCCCGCCCTCACCGCGCGGGTGTGCGACGCGCTGGACAACGTCGACTACGTGATGTCGCTGGGCTTGATCGACGACGTGGAGCCGGATCGCGCGCCGGTGTTCGAATTCGCCGAGATGGTCGCCAACACGGTCAAGCCGGTGCTGGCGTGGGCCTACCGCGTGCCGCAGGTACAGGACATCCACCGCATCGCGCTGGCGGTGGCGGGGGGCGAGGCGGCGCTGCGCGAGCGGCCCTTCTGCGCGTTCTTCAGCACCTACCACTCGCCGCTGGTGCTGACGGACGAGGACATGGGGAACGTGCTGTGGGCGGCCGAGCACGACCTGCCCATCGTTTTCATCGGCGGGGGCGCGGCGGGGAGCACGGCACCGGTGACCGGGGCCGGGCTGATGGTGATCTACCTGGCGGGCGCGCTGGCCGGCCTGGCGGCGATCCAGTTGAAGCGGCGCGGCACGCGGGTCTGCATCGGGGGCGTACCCGAGGCGATGGACCTGCGCTCGGGGCGCTTCGCCTACGGTTCGCCCGAGATGAGCCTGTACAGCGCCGCCATGGCCGATATCTCCCGCTACCTGGCCCTGCCCTTCATGGGCACCGCCGGCGCGTCGGAGGCCAAGGTGGTCGACCAGCAGGCGGCCATCGAGAGCACGATGCAGGTGATCTTCGCGGCGTTGAGCGGCGCGACGCTGGTCCACGACGTGGGCTTTCTGGACTGTGCCGACATCGGTTCGTTGGAGATGCTGGTGATGACCGACGAGATCATCGCTATGACGCGACGGGTGATGCGCGGCATCGACGTCAGCGACGACACGCTGATGCTCGATCTGATCGACCGTGTCGGGCCGGGTGGGGAGTTCATGTCCACCAAAGAGACCGCCCGGCGCTGCCGGGCGGAGATCTGGACGCCGACGTTGATGGATCGCGATCCGTGGGTTACGTGGGACGCCGCCGGCGGGCTGACGATGGGCGAGCGTATTCGTGCCCGTGTGCGGGAAATCCTGGCGGCCCACCAGTCGCCCGTGTTACCGGATGGCGTGGCCGAACACATCGACCGCATTCTTTCTGAGCGCAGAGACTGATTCGAGCCTGCAATTCGCAATCCGCAACCTGCAATCTGCTTACTCTATCCACCCCCGGCTGCGTTCGACGGCGCGTTTCCAGCCCACGTAGGCCTTCTCGCGGCGTGCTGCGCCCCACTCCGGCTCGAACGTTCGGTCGACGCCCCAGTTGGCGCGCAGTTCGTCCATCCCCCCCCATAAGCCCACCGCCAGGCCGGCGGCGTAGGCCGCGCCGAGGGCGGTGGTCTCGTTGACCACCGGGCGCACCACGGGCACGCCCACGATGTCGGCCTGGAGCTGCATCAGGAAGTTATTGACCGTGGCTCCGCCATCCACTTTCAGCGTTTTCAACTCGATGCCCGAGTCGGCGCGCATCGCTTCCAGCACGTCCCGCGTCTGGTAGCAGATCGCCTCCAGCGTGGCGCGCACGATGTGGGCGCGGTTGACGTAGCGCGTCATCCCCACGATCGCGCCGCGGGCGTCCATATCCCAGTAGGGGGCGAAGAGGCCGGAAAAGGCGGGCACGAAGTAGATGCCGCCGGCGTCCTCGACGCTCTGGGCGATGGGCTCTGTTTCGGTGGCGTTTTGGATGAGGCCCAGGTTATCGCGCAGCCACTGGACCGCGGCCCCGGTGATGGCGATGGAGCCTTCGAGGGCGTAGGTGGTGCCTTCGGGGAGGCCGTAGGCGACGGTGGTGAGCAGTCCGCTTTCGGAGGGGACGATCTCGCGGCCGGTGTTGAGCAGCATGAAGCAGCCGGTGCCGTAGGTATTTTTCGCCTCGCCCGGCGCGTAGCAGGTCTGCCCGAAGAGTGCGGCCTGCTGGTCGCCCAGGTCGCCACAGACCGGCACCGCCCCGCCGAGCGGCCCGTTTGCCAGCGTCGTGCCGTACAGAGACGCATCGGAGGAGGGGCGGATGTGCGGCAGCATCTGGCGTGGGATGGTGAGCACCTCCAGCAGTTCGGCGTCCCACGCCAACGTGCGCAGGTCCATCAGCATCGTGCGGGAGGCGTTGGTCACGTCGGTGACGTGTGCGCCGCCGTGCGGCCCGCCGGTCAGGTTCCAGATGACCCAGGTATCCATATTGCCGAAGATCGCTTCGCCGGCCTCGGCTTTTTCGCGCAGGCCGGGGACGTGGTCGAGCATCCATTTGAGCTTGGGGCCGGAGAAGTACGTGGCGACAGGCAGGCCGGTCTTCCTGCGGAAGAGCGTTTCGAGCCCGTCTGTGATGAACTGCTGGCACATCTCGCGGGTGCGGGTATCCTGCCAGACGATGGCGTTGTACAGCGGCCGGCCGGTTTTCGGGTCCCAGACCACCGTCGTTTCGCGCTGGTTGGTGACGCCGACCGCGGCGATGTGCGCGGCGGTGAGGCCGCTCTTTTCCAGCGCCCCGGCGATGACGCGTTGGGTCTTGGCCCACACCTCGGAAGCGTCGTGCTCCACCCAGCCGGGTTGGGGGTAGATCTGGGTGTGTTCTTCGTAGTGGGAGGCGACCATCGCCCCTTGCGGGTTGAAGATCATGAAGCGGGTGCCGGTGGTCCCCTGGTCGACGGCGGCGGCGTACTGTGTCATAGTGTTTCTTCTCCTTTTTTGAGCAGTTCGGTTTTCCAGATGATCTCACTCGATTCTTCGAGGATACTGGTGCGTTGGAAGGCCTGTTCCAGCGTCTCGCCGGTGGCGAAGGAGCCGTGGCTGCGCACGACGACGATGGGGTGGGTAGCCAGCGCTTCGGCGACGGCCTGTGCCACTTCGGGGCTGCCGGAGGGCACGTCGACGGCCACGACGGGGACGGGGCCCAGGATAGCTGCGCCTTCGCTGTCGATGGGGACGATCTCGGAGCGGGAGAAGGAGAGGGCGACGGTGGTGCGCGGGTGGGCGTGGACGACGGCCTGGGCGGGCGTGGCGCGGTAGATGGCGCGGTGCACGATCAACTCGCTGGAGGCCAGCGGTGTGTTGGCGTCGTCTTCGAAGATGCCGGTTTCGACCAGGTGCTGTGGCTCGAAGTGGCCCATCATCGTGCCGCGGCGCTTGATGATCAACCGTTCCCCTGCGCGCACACTGATATTGCCGCCGTGGGAGCTGATCATGTTGGCCCGGTAGAGGTCCTGGCCGACGTCACAACACATTTGAAAGAGTGAGTCTTTTTTCATTGCATCTCTTGCTTCCTGTAACTTGCATCTTGTGCTACGTCACCACTACCACGTCCACGCCCGTGTTTTCTTCTATTCTCTCGACGAATTTGTGGATCTTCTCTGCACCGAATGCTTGGAGCATCACGTCTTCCTCCGGCGCGCCGATGACCAGCGTCTGGGCGTTTTTATCTTTCAAGAAGCCCTCGATTTTGTCCCAGACCGGACCGCATTCGACGATAGCGGTTGCTTCGATTCCCTGTTTCCGCGCGCGGGCCTGGGCGATGTAGAGCATGGACCTTCCCAGGCGCGTCAATTCGTCGGACAATGCCGCTTCCAGTGCGTCGTCTGCCAAGGGGGCAAAACTGGGATCGGCGATGCACAAGAAGATCAAGTTGGCACCCCTTTCTTTGGCCAGAGCGATGGCTTTCTCCTGAGTGCGGCGGCTGGCCTGCCCTCCTCGTGTTGCACATACGATGGGTCGCTGCATGCTTACTTCTCCTGCATCTCTTCTAACGCCTTCCACCCTTTTTGAGTTGAGGCGTAGATCATATTCAAAGCTTCGAGCCGTAAGTCGATTTCCGTGCGTAGTTGTTCGTACGTGTGTTCCGAGATCAACCCGCGGCGTTGGGCGTCGCCCAGCGCGCCGCGTTCGGCGCGCAGCGCTTCCTGGCGTGCTTTCAGCAGCATTTCCCGCTCCAGGGCGGCATATTCGGTGAACAGTTGGTTCATGTCATCGATGAGTTGGCCTTGTGTTTCGTAGTAATCCTGGCGCAGCCCGTTCCACATCTCGCTGGTCAACAGACCTTCGTGATAGAGTTTCTCGAGTGCTTTCAGGCCAGCATGGGTTGCAAAGAGCCGTCCCAATTTCGTTTCGCGTGCCAGGTGCGGATCGGAATGCTGGATCAGCCCCAGGCGTTTGAGCAGGGGTTGGATGGTGGTGCCTTGAATGAGCAGAGAAAACAACACGACGCCGAACGTCATTTCCAGCAGCATCTCACGCTCGGCCAATACGGAGGGTAAGCTGAGGGCCAGAGCCAGGCTGATTGCGCCACGCAGTCCGCCCCAAAAGAGCACGTGACGCCAGGAGATGGGGATGTGTGGCTTTCGGCGCCGGAGCACGCTTATCAAAAAAGAGATGCCGTAGACGACTACTGCCCGGCTGACCAACACTGCGACGACCGCGATGATGATGGGAATGATTTGCTCCCAAAGCTTTGGCAAGTCCACCGTCAAGCCGATCAAGAGGAAGATCATCGAGTTAGACAGGAAGGCTAGAAAGTCCCACAGGTTGAAGAGCATGATCTTGGTCGTGGGGGAGGTCTTGGACAGCCCCACGTTCCCACTGACCAGGCCCGCCGCCACCACAGCCAGCACGCCGCTGACGTGGACCTCTTCCGCGACCAGGTAGGCTCCGTAGGCCAGCAGCGTCGTCAGCGTGGTGACGATGAGACGGTCGTCGACGCGGGCGATGGCCTGCGCCAGCAGCCATCCCAGCACGGAACCAATCGTCAACCCGCCCGCAGAGACCAGCAGAAAGTCGAAGACGCCCTCGACGGGGTCGAAAATCCCAGACAGCGCCGCGCCCAACGCGATCTGGTAGACCACGATGGCGGTGCCATCGTTGAACAGGCTTTCGCCCTCCACCGCGACGGCCAGTCGCTGCGGCACGCCCAGCGCGCGGAAGAGCGCCACCACCGCCACCGGATCGGTCGCGGCGATCAGCGCGCCGAAGGTACAGGTCACAGCGATGGCGGTCCCCGTCCCCAACGCAACGATGCCGCCGACCAGCAGCGTCGTTACCAGGACGCCGGGCACGGCCAGCATCAGAATCGGGGTCAGGTTCTCGCGCAGCAGCTTGAAGTCGAGGTGGAAGGCTGCCTCGAAGACGAGCGGGGGGACGAAGAGCGCCAAAATCAACTCGGGCGTCACTTCGACGTCCAACGGGCGCCATATCGACATGAACAAGCCGACCAGTACCAGGCTTACTGTGTAGGGCAGGCTGATCCGGCGCGCCACGATGGCTACCAGCGTGGCGACCAGCATCAGAATGACGATAATGGCTTCGGTTTCGATAAAGCTATTCATAAGAAATCCGCCTTCGCTCCCAAAAATCCACTCTGTATGCCTCGAACCGCTCTGTTTGGATCGCCTCTCGAATCTCCCGCGCGGTGTCCAACATACGGTGCAGGTTGTGGATGGTCAGCAAGTGGTGGCCCAGGATCTCGTTGGCGCGGTGCAGGTGGCGCAGGTAGGCGCGGCTGAAGTGGGTGCAGGTGTAGCAGGTGCAATCCGGCTCCAGGGGGGCGGGATCGTCTGCGTAACGGGCGTTGCGGATGTTCAGCCGCCCGGTGCGGGTGAGCACGCCGCCGTTGCGGGCCATACGCGTGGGCAAGACGCAGTCGAACATGTCGACGCCCCGCGCCACGCACTCGACCAAGTCCTCCGGCGTGCCGACGCCCATCAGGTAGCGCGGGCGGTCGTGGGGCAGGATGGCGTCTACAACGTCCAGGATGGCGTGCATATCCTCTTTGCTCTCGCCGACGCTCAGCCCGCCGATGGCGTAGCCCACGAAGTCCAGGTCGACCAGGAAGCGGGCAGATTGCGCGCGCAGGTCGGGGAAGATGCCCCCCTGCACGATGCCAAAGAGGGCCTGGTCGGCGCGCTTCTGGGCGAGCTTGCACCGTTCGGCCCAGGCGTGCGTGCGGGTCAGTGCCGCGACGTTGTAGGCGTGGTCGTCGGGGGGCGGGCATTCGTCGAAGCACATGATCACGTCGGCGCCCAGGTTCTCCTGGATGGCGATGGACGTTTCGGGCGTGAAACGGTGCGCGGAGCCGTCGATGTGCGAGCGGAAGGTGACCCCGTTCGTGTCGATGGTGCGCTGCCCGGCCAGGCTGAAGACCTGGAATCCGCCCGAGTCGGTCAGGATGGGCCGTTCCCATCCCATGAAGGCGTGCAGGCCGCCCAGCCGGGCGATCAGCTCGTCGCCGGGGCGCAGGTGGAGGTGGTAGGTGTTTGACAGGACGATGGTTGCGCCCAGGGCGTACAGGTCGCGCGGGGCGACAGCTTTGACCGTGGCGCGCGTGCCCACGGGCATGAACGCCGGGGTGGGGACGTCGCCGTGGGGCAGGTGCAGCGTTCCGGCGCGGGCGCGGCCGTCGGTGGCGTGCAGGTCGAACAAGGGGTCTTTGCGCATAGGGGCATTTTACCATGCTCTCCGCGCTATGAAAAGAGAGACCTCAGGGGTCTTCCAGACCCCCGAGGTCTTACGGCATCGAGTTGGGACCTATTCCGAAAATAGACCGTCTCGATGTAGGGCGGGTTTCTTACCCGCCGACCAGCGGTTACCAGGACTTTGCAGGGGCTCCGCC
>JAFGOJ010000236.1 GCA_016926575.1 Anaerolineae bacterium
CTGCTGCGCCAGGGAGGGATGGGATCCGTCTACCGGGCGTGGGACCTCACGCTCAACATTCCGGTGGCGTTGAAAGAGATGCTTCCGGAACCCGGCCTCCAACCGCAAAAACTGACCGCTATGCGAGACCAGTTCCAGCGTGAGGCCCAGGTCCTGGCCGGGCTGCATCATCCCAATTTGCCGCGGGTGACCGACTTCTTTCAGTGGGAAGGGAACGCCTACCTGGTTATGGACTTCGTGGAGGGGGAGAGCCTGGACGAGATGATTGCGCGGCAGGGGCCGCTGCCCGATAGCTCGGTCGTCGAATGGGCAATGCAGTTGTTGGATGCCCTGACGGCCTGTCACGAGCGGCGCATCGTCCACCGGGACGTCAAACCGCACAATATCATCATCCGGACCGACGGGCGCGCGGTGCTGGTCGACTTCGGTCTGGTCAAGATGTGGGACCCGCGCAACCCGCAGACCCAACACATCGTGCGCGGGATGGGGACGCAGGACTACGCTTCGCCGGAACATTTCAGCTTGGGCGGGCAGCACACCGAACCACGCAGCGATCTGTACAGCCTGGGTGCGACGCTCTACCACGCGCTGACCGGTCACGCCCCGTCGTCGGCTTTCGATCGGTGGGCGAACGCCGCGTGCTTTGTGCCGCCTAGTGCGCTGGGCGCGCGGGTGCGCCCGCCGGTCGAGGCCGCGATTGTGCGGGCCATGGCGATGGACCCGGCGCAGCGGTTTGCGAGCAGTTGGGAGATGCGCGCAGCGCTGCTGGCAGCCACCGGACAGGTTGCCCCGCAGCCGCCTCCCCGGGTTGCCGCGCCGGTTCAAGCAGCGCGCGCGAAGCGCGAGGCGGCGCGGCCGGCCCCCAAGGTGCGCTCCGCGCGCTGGGGGCTGGAAATGGCGGTCGGCGCGCTGCTGGCTGCGGCAGGGATGTTGGTGATCCAGGTGGTGCTCTTCGCCCGCGCTATGTCGTTGGATTTGTACGTCGGGCGCACCATCGGCGCGTTGGTGGTAGGGGCGGTGGGATGGTTCGTCGGAGACCTGATCTTCGAGGCCCTGGCCCGCCCACAGCTCGCAGCGGCTCCGGCGGAAGGCGGCAGCCGACCCACCCAGCGCCTGGTTGCGTTCACCCGCCGGGTGGCGCGCGGCCTCACCACGTGGCAGCAGATTCTGCTGCTGATGGGCTTGCTGGTGGTCGCTGCGGCTCTGGTGTGGGTGCTTGGGCCGCCGCTGGCGCGCATCTGGCTGGTGTCGCGCTATGTGTCGTTCTACGCCTTGATCGGGCCGCTGGCCTACGCCGCCTCGGGCCGTAAGCCGTGGCGCACTGCGGTGGCGCACACGCTGGTCACAACCGTCGGCGGGGCGCTGTTGGGCGTGCGGCTGGGGTTGGGGCAAAACGTCCTGGCGCTATTTCTGGCCGCGGCGCTGGGCGGGTTGGTGATGGAAGGCATCGCTTTCGTTGCCGAGCGGTGGTTAAAGTAGCTGCAAGAGGAAGGGAATATATGCTCGAAATGGGATTCTGTCTGCAAGATCGCTATCGTATCGTGCGCGCAGTGGGCGGCGGCGGGATGGGGCAGGTCTACCTGGCCCACGACCTCCGTCTGGCCGATAAACCGTGCGCCGTCAAGGAACTCCTGCCCGACCCGGCGGCCGACAGTCACGATCAAGCTGTGGCGGCCGAACAGTTCCGCCGCGAGGCAGCCACGCTGGCTCACCTGAGCCATCCTAATTTGCCCAACGTTTACGACTACTTTGAGGAACGGAGCCGCTTCTACCTGGTGATGGACTATATCGAAGGGGACACGCTGGCGGCGCGGCTGACACAGGCGCCGGACGGGCTGCCCCAAGAGGCCGTGGTAGAGTGGGCGGCCCAACTGTGCGATGTGTTGGCGTACTTGCACGCCCAGAACCCGCCGGTCATCTTCCGCGACATGAAGCCGTCCAACGTGATGGTCACAGCCGATGGGCACGTCAAGCTGATCGATTTCGGCGTGGTGCGGCTGTTCGACCCCGCCAAAGGCACCGACACGCTGAAGATGGGCACGGTCGGCTACGCCCCGCCCGAGCAGTACGCCGGCCAGGGGCAGACGACACCCCGCTCGGACTTGTACAGCCTGGGGGTCACACTGCACGAGTTGCTCACGGGGGTGGACCCCACCGCCCACCCCTTCGTCTTTACGCCGCCACGGCAGGTGAACTCCGCCATTTCCGCGACCCTCTCCAACGCTGTGATGCGCGCTGTGAGCCTCGATCCGGGGGCGCGCTTCCCCTCGGCGCAGGCGATGAAGGAGACGCTGCAGAAGGCCACCCAACCCCGCCGGCTGCGCCTGCCGACGGTTCAGCGCCAGGCCGGCACGGGGACGGCGGTTCTGCCGGAGACGGCTGCCGTTCCGGCACAGCGCAGCCTTCCGCTCAGAATCGCTACGACGGTTGGGCGGTGGACGATGCGCATCGTGATTCCCATCCTCGTGGCTCTCGTCGTCACCGCGGTGATCGTGTCTGTCGCTGCGGCGTTCGTGGTCGCTTCGATTGCGCAGGGAGCGATCGCGTCGGCGGATTGGGGCATGGACACGTTGCGCCCCGGCGAGTATATTATGACCGAGCGCGCGGTGACGCGGGGGGCTGAGACCGCCGTGGGGATGTACGCGATGGACGCCATCAGCGACGTGCGGGTCGATTTCCGCGTGCCGCACGACGTCCTCGTCTTTTTTACCCTCGGTTCCAGCGACTTTTCGCTGGAGGCGGAAGTGACCACCCAGGGTGGCATTCCGACGATCATGCTTCAGAAGCTGAACGAGTTCCCGCTCTACGTGGTAGGCGGCATCATCTCCGGGGGGATCAACCGCGGCTTCGAGCGGGTTTGGGAGGACGAATCTCTGCGCATCGATTCGTTGTATATGACGGCGACCGAAATCGTGATGGAGTTGGAGTGATATCGACCATTCCGGAAGCTGCCGGCTTTCGAAATGGCCCACGTCGAACGGGGTGAACAGATGAGTATGTGGCAGGGACACACCATTGGGGGGTATCAGATTGTCGATGAGATCGGCCGGGGCGGCGTGGCGGTCGTCTGCCGGGCGCAGCAGCCGCAGTTGGGCCGCTGGGTGGCGATCAAGATCCTTCAGGCCGCCGGCACCGGGGACGAGGAGTTCTTGGCCCGCTTCCGGCGCGAGGCGCGAGCCATCGCTGCGCTGCGCCATCCGAATATTCTCACCGTCTACGACTACGGTGAGGAAGAGGGACTGGCGTACATCGTGATGGAGTACGTCGCCGGGGGGACGCTCAAGGCGGAGTTGACGGGCGAACCGATGCCGTGGCCCGACGCGGCGACGTTGATCATTCCCATCGGCCGGGCGCTGGCTTACGCCCACTCCCAGGGCATCATCCACCGCGACGTCAAACCGGCGAACGTGCTCATGGCCCGCCCCGACTGGCCGCTCCTGGCCGACTTCGGGCTGGTCAAGGTGCTGGGCCACCAACGCGGAATCACGCGACCCGGCACCAGCGTCGGCACGCCGGCGTACTTCTCGCCCGAGCAGGCCGCCGGGGCAGAGGTCGACCATCGCACCGACGTCTACAGCCTGGCGTTGATCCTCTACGAGCTGCTGACCGGCCGCGCGCCCTTCGACGCCACCTCGCCCATCGAGATGATGCTGTGCCGCCTCCAACAGCCGCCCATCCCCCCGCGCGACGCCAACCCGCGCATCACGCCGCGTCTGGAGGCGATCATCCTGCGCGCGCTGGCGCGCACCCCGGAGGCACGCTACGGGACGATGGAGGGATTCGTCAACGATCTGGAGAGCCTGCCCGGCGCTACCGGCCGGGGGCCCGCAGGGCCACTTGAAGGGGCGGCTGCTCCCAGCGTCACCGCGCGCCTCGACGCGTCGATTGTTAGCATCGGCCCGCGCCTGGTCGTGATGGGCACCGGCGCGACGCTGCTGCTCCCGTCGCAGGATCAGGTGCTGGTGGGCCGCTCCGACCCATTGGTCGCCCCCGCGCCGGACGTGGACCTGGGGCCATACGGCGGCGGGCAGGCGGGCGTCTCGCGCCGCCACGCGCGCTTCTTGCGCGGCCCGAAGAACTGGATGCTGGAGGACTTGCAGAGCACCAATGGCACGTTCATCAACGAGGTCTGCTTGCAGCCCGGGCGGCCTGCTCCGGTGCGCCACGGCGACCGGGTGCGCTTCGGGCAGCTGGCGCTGATGTTCTACGAGGTGGACGTAGACGTATAGGCAGTCCGCGCGACGCCGAGAGAGACCTATGGAATGTCCAAAGTGTGGATTCGAGAACCGCGCTGACGCGCGCTTTTGCAAGCAGTGCGGGCAGGCGTTGGAAGTGCTGCCCACCTTGCCCCCGGCCGGCGTCGTTTGCCCGGCCTGCGGCGCGACCGCCAAGCCTCAGGCGCGCTTCTGTCCGCGCTGCGGCAAGGCACTGGTGACGCTCCCGACGCCCACGCCCGAAGAGGTGCCCGTGCTGACCACACAGCCCTCGATGCCGGTGCCCCCCGCGTCTCAGACGATGCCGTCGATGCCCAAACCGGCGCGGGCCGCCGCGCCACCCGCCTCTCCGCCCCTGCCACCCCCTCCCCCAAAACGCCGCTTCCCGCGCTGGATCGGGTGGGTGGGGGGATTCGCGCTCTTCTTGTGCCTCGTCGCGGCGATCGTCGCAGCGGCGATCTTTCTTCTCCCGCTCGTGAGGGGGGAGGAGACGGCAACCCCCACGCCGTCGGCAGTGGACGTGACCGGCGTACCGACGGTAACCGTCACCCCTGCGCCCCCCACGCAGACGTCCACGCCGCAGCTCGTTCAGGTGTTCGCCGCAGAGTTGACCATTGCCGCCGTTCCGCCCGAAGTGGCCGTCGGCGAACGGGTCACCCTCACGGTCACGCTCACCAACACCGGTGAAGCGATGCTTGGGCTGCCGCGCTACCTGCTCGTGGGCGAATGGGAACCGGTGCTGGCGCTGGCGACGGATGCCGGGGTCGGGCACGACCGGGCTATCTTCCCCGGCGAGTCCGACACGGTCGTATACGTCTTGGAAGCAATGCAACCCGGCCAGGTGGTGGTGTGGGCCACCGCGACGATGGAGGCACACGAGCCGCCGCGCTGGGAGTCGAGCACTTCGGAAGCAATCACCATCGTCGTTGTCGAATAGGCGCGCAAGGCCTCACCGCATGACGCGGTAACCGGTCAGCCGCCCTTCTCGGAAGCTTCCGCAGCTTTCGGAAAGGGCGAAACAGCAAACAGGCTGAGCGGTTACATTGCCCGTATCTTTCATCCCCCCTGGGTGTTATGATGTAAGGTAAGCTTTTGCCCGCGCGCTTGTTGCGAAATCGGGTAACTGCTCAGGCTGTGCGCCTGGCAGTTACCCGCCTGGCGCGTCGAAGGGAGAACAGAGGGTTTTGCGGGCGGCGCAGCCGCCCGCAAAACCCCCACTCCCCCTTTTCGCGGCGGGAAAGGCAACTGCGTGAGCAGTTGCGAAATCGGAATTATTTCGAAATAGGAGGTAGTTTATGTGTGCACAGAAAATCGCAGTTGTTACCGATAGCACCACGTATATTCCACAAGACGTGGTACAGCGCTTCGATCTGTCGGTGATTCCCTTGAACGTGATCTGGGGAGACGAAGGGTTCAAAGATGGGGTGGAGATCGACCCCACGACGTTCTACCAACGTCTTCAGTCATCCAAAACGATGCCTACCACGTCGCAGCCTTCGGCCGGCGAGTTCGTGGACTTCTTCCGCCAGGTCGCGGAAGCGAAAAACGTGGACACCGTTGTGGGTATCTTCATCTCCTCAGATCTGAGCGGCACGATTGCTTCTGCCGTGGCAGCCAAGAGCCTGCTGCCCGACCTGCGCATCGAAGTGGTGGACTCCCGCTCGACGTCGATGGGGGAGGGATTCCAGGCGCTGGCCGCCGCCGGGGCCGCGCAGGCAGGCGCTTCGTTGAACGAGGTGTTGGAAGCCGCCCAGCAGGTTCGCTATCGCCAGCGCATCCTCTTCCTGGTCGACACGCTGGAATTCCTGCATCGGGGCGGGCGTATCGGCGGGGCGAAGCGCCTGCTCGGCACGGCCTTCAAGATCAAACCGATCCTGGAACTGGACGGCACCATCGATGCCGTCGAACAAGTGCGGACGCGCAAGAAGGCCAAAGCCCGTCTGATGGAGATGATCCAAGAGCGGCGCGGGACGGCGCAGATCGCCCAGGCGGCGGTGGTCCACGCCGCTGCGCTCGAAGAGGCCCACGAGATGAAACAAGAGCTGATCGAGATGCTGAATATCGAAGACGCCTACATCGCCGAGGTCAGCCCGGTGATCGGCTCCCACGTCGGTCCGGGGACGGTCGGCGTGGCGTTCTACACGCACTAGCGCGCGTTTCCCGCGCTTCCGCCTCGAAGGGGCACGGCATCCGTGCCCCTGCTCTCTTCCCTTTTTGCCCCAAACCCGGTATAATCCTCACACTATGAGCGAGCGGCTGATTTCACCCAGTTCGAAAGACGATGATGGGCAGTTGGACCAGACCTTGCGCCCGCAGCGGCTGGAGGAGTTGATCGGGCAGGACCGGGTGCGGCAGAACCTGGGCATTCTGATCGAAGCCGCGCGCCAGCGCGGCGAGGCGCTCGACCACACGCTCTTCTACGGCCCGCCCGGCCTGGGCAAGACCACCCTGGCCCACATCATCGCCCGTGAGATGGACGTGCCCCTGCGCGTCACCGCCGGCCCGGCCATCGAACGTGCCGGCGACCTGGCAGCGATCCTGAGCAACCTGCGCGAGGGGGAGGTGCTCTTCATCGACGAAGTGCACCGCCTGGGACGCGCGGTGGAAGAGATTCTCTACCCGGCGATGGAAGATTTCACCCTCGACCTGGTGGTGGGGAAAGGCCCCAGCGCGCGTTCCATCCGCCTCAAACTGCCGCACTTCACCATCGTCGGCGCGACAACGCGCCTGGCGCTCCTCACCGCCCCCCTGCGCGCCCGCTTCGGCGCGGTCTACCGCGTCGACTTTTACGATCAGGACGCCCTCACCACCATCGTGCGGCGCGCGGCACGCGTGCTAGACGTCGGCATCGAAGACGCCGGCGCGCAAGAGATCGCCCGGCGCGGACGCGGCACGCCCCGCGTGGCCCTGCGCCTGCTGCGGCGCGTGCGGGACTACGCCCAGGTACGGGGCGACGGCTGCGTCACCCAGGCCGCGGCCCAAGCAGCGCTGGCCCTGCTCGACGTGGATCCCCTCGGCCTGGACGAGATGGACCGCCAGGTCCTGCGCGCTATTATCGAAAAGTTCGGCGGCGGCCCGGTGGGATTGGAGACCATCGCCGCTTCGGTCAGCGAGGAGTCGGATACGGTGATGGACGTCGTCGAGCCTTACCTGCTTCAGATGGGGTTCCTGGAGCGCACCCCCCGCGGCCGCGTCGCCACGCCGCGCGCCTACGAGCACCTCGGCATCCCCTACCGCCCGGCCGAACAGCCCACCTTGTTCTCATGAACACCGCCGATTACGAATACGACCTTCCCCCGGAACTGATTGCACAGACGCCCGTCGAACCGCGCGACGCCTCGCGCTTGATGGTGCTGGATCGGGCTGGGGGGACGCTGTCTCACCATCACTTTCGGGATCTGCCCGGCTTCCTGCGGCCTGGCGACTTGCTGGTTCACAACGATAGCCGCGTCATCCCGGCGCGCCTCTTCGCCCGCAAACCTACCGGCGGGCACGTCGAGCTGTTGTTGCTGCGTCCGCGCTCGGAACGGGTGTGGGAGACGCTGGCACGCGGGCGGGCGGTGCGCGTGGGGGCCTCTCTGGCGCTGCTGGACGGCCCGGAGGGCGATCCGGTGGGCGCGACTGCCCAGGTGCTCGAAGAGGGCGAGCGCGGCCTGCGCGTGCTCCAGTTCGACGGCCCCGTGCTGCCCCTGGCCGAGGCGGTGGGGCAGACCCCGCTGCCCCCCTACATCCACGCACCGCTGCACGACCCCGAGCGCTACCAGACCGTCTACGCGCGCGACCCCGGTTCGGCGGCGTCGCCCACCGCCGGGCTTCACTTTACGCCCGACCTGCTGTTCCAGTTGCGCGAGATGGGGGTGCGTTCGACCTTCGTCACGCTGCACGTGGGGCTGGGCACGTTCCGGCCGGTCAGCGAAGCGCGCATCGAGGCGCACCACATCCACGCGGAGTTCTGTTCGCTGCGCCCCGACGTGGCGGCTCAGATCAACCAGGCTAAGCTGGAAGGCCGCCGCACGATCGCGGTGGGCACGACGGCCGTGCGCGTGTTGGAAACGGCCGGGCGGCGGGCTGCCGGCGGCTGCGACGACGCGGCATCCGCGTGCGCCTGGCAGACCGTGGCCGCCTTCGAGGGCGACACCGATCTGTTTCTCTACCCGGGCGTCCCTTTCCGCGTCGTCGACGCCATGATCACCAACTTTCACCTTCCCCGCTCGACCCTGCTGATGCTCGTGGCGGCTTTCGCCGGGAAAGACCTGCTGGATCGGGCCTACCGCGAGGCGATCCGCGAGCGGTACCGCTTCTACAGCTTCGGCGACGCGATGTTCATCGCGTGACCTTTGTCAGCCTCCTGTCAGTCGGTTGGGAGAGATCCGTGCGGCAACCGGCCTGTGCACGTGTTATCATGCGGTAACTGTCAGGAGGTGAGAAAAATGGACGTCAAGAGTCGAAGTGTGTTGCGCCGCCAGAGTGGCATCGTGGCCGGTGTCTGCGGCGGACTGGGCGAGTTCTTCGGGATCAGCGCCTTCTGGTTCCGGCTGCTCTTTCTGATCTTGCTGATTCCAGGCGGCTTGCCCGGCCTCGTTCCCTACTTGATCCTGTGGATCGTCATCCCGCGAAAGTGACACGGTGTGCCGCAGTAACTGCTCAGGCTGTGCGCCTGGCAGTTACCCGCGTGGCGCGTCGAAGGGAGAACTGGGGGTTTTGCGGGCAGCGAAGCCGCCCGCAAAACCCCCACTCCCCCTTTTCGCGCGGGAAAGGTCACTGCGAAGCGTAAGCTGAGCAGTTACCTGCCGCAAACAAAAAGGGATGGGCCTGCGGGGCCCATCCCTTTGTTGATGATAGAGAGGCCGTCTAATCGATGTCTTCGAGGTCGTCGTCCTCGTCCATGTCGTCGAAATCGTCGTCGAAATCGTCGTCCAGGTGGTCGTCCCCCAGCAGGTCATCTCCCAAGAGGTCGTCGTCCAGGAGGTCGTCGTCCAAGAGGTCGTCGTCCAGAATCGGTTCGCCCAAGAATTCTTCTTCCAGCAGCCCCTTCTCCAGCGGCAGCAACGTGGGCACCGTTTCTTCGGATGGTCGCGTGATCTCGACGCCTTCGTACGAATCGATGTGCTCGCCGATGCCTTCAAGGTCGGCCCGGTAACCCGTGCCGGCCGGGATCATCTTGCCCAGGATGACGTTTTCCTTCAACCCGTGCAAGGGGTCTTGGCGGCCTTCGATGGCGGCCTGTGAGAGCACCTTGATCGTGTGTTGGAACGAAGCGGCAGACAGGAAACTGTCGGTATTCAGCGCGGCCTTGGTCACGCCCAGGAGGATCGCGCGTGCCTTGGCCGGGCGTCCGCCCGCCTCGATGGCCTGGCGGTTGACGTCCTGAAGTGCCAGGCGGTCTACCAGGTCGCCGGGCAGGAGATCCGTGTCGCCGGACTCCAAGACCTGCATCTTCCCCAGCATCTTGCCGATGATGATCTCGAAGTGCTTATCGCTGATGTTCACGCCCTGTGAGCGGTAGACGTTCTGGATCTCCGAGAGGATGTAGAGCTGAGTTGGCTCGCGTCCCATGACTTGGAGGATGCGGTGCGGGTTCTTGGTGCCCTCGAACAGGCGCGTCCCGGCCTTGATGAGCTCGCCTTCCTGGACGGTCAGGCGGGCGGCGGAGGGGATGTCATATTCCCGCTCTTCCTTGCGTTCGTAGCTGATGGCGACTTCGCGCTCCTGGCGGCGGACGATGCCCGAGTGCCGGGCAGCAAGTTCCTCTTCGCCGCGCTGGGCGATGATGGCTCCGACCTCGATCTTGTCGCCGTCCTCGACCTTGATGCCCCAGTTTCCGGGGATGTCGTAGGAATCGACGAGCACCTCACTCTTGACGATGCGCACCTTGCGCTGGCCTTCGCCGCGCACGATGTGGGCGATGCCGTCGATGTCGGAGATTTCCGCTTCACCTTTGGGGTGCTTGCGCGCTTCGAACAGTTCTTCAACGCGCGGAAGGCCGTAGGTGATGTCGCCGCCGGCAGCCACGCCGCCGGTATGGAACGTCCGCAGCGTCAACTGGGTGCCCGGCTCGCCGATCGACTGGGCGGCCATCACGCCGACCGCCGCGCCGATGTGGACGGTTGTCCCGCGCCCCAGGTCGCGCCCGTAGCACAGGGCGCAGATGCCGCGGCGCATCGCGCAGGTCATTGGGGAGCGCACGAAGACTGCTTCGACGTTAGAAGCGGTGATGGCGGCTGCCGCGTCTTCGTCGATCTCCTGATTCCGTTCGACGATCACTTCGCCGGTTTGGGGATGGATGACCGGCGCGGCTGCGACGCGCCCGACGACCCGCTCCGTCATCGCCTGCCCGCCGATGTTGTCGTCCCGGCGGACCCAGATTCCACTGCGCGTTTCGCAGTCGTGGGCGTGGATGATGACGTCCTGGGCCACGTCGACCAGGCGGCGGGTGAGGTAGCCGGCGTCGGCGGTACGCAGGGCGGTGTCTGCCAGACCCTTGCGCGAGCCGTGGGTGCTGATGAAGTATTCCAGCGCCGAGAGCCCTTCGCGCAGGTTGGAGCGAATGGGCAGCGGGATGATGCGCCCGGAGGGGTCGGCCATCAGGCCGCGCATACCGGCGAGCTGAGAGATGGGGCCGAAGCCACCTTTCGATGCGCCGGACTTGGCCATCACCGACACCGGGCCGTCGGGTTCCAGCGCCCGAGAGACGGCCTGGGCGATCTCCTCACGCGCCTGGCTCCACAGGTCGATCACGCGCGCGTATTGTTCGTCGGAGGTCAGCAGGCCGCGGCGGTACTGCCGTTCGACGCCTGCCACCTTCGTCGACGCGTCTTCAAGGATCATGCCCTTCTCCGGCGGGATCGTCAGGTCACCGATGGCAATCGTCACGCCGGAACGGGTGGCGTACTTGAAGCCGATGTCCTTGATCTTGTCGACCACGTTGGTGGTATTCTCCGACCCGATCAGCCGGTAGCAGCGCGCCACCAGGTCCTGCAAGCCGCCGCGATCCAGCGCGTCGTTGACGAAACGTACCTTATCGGGCAGGATGCGGTTGAAGATGCAGCGTCCTACCGTCGTGTCGACCAGTTCGGATGAGGGAGGCTCCCCCTCGTCGTAGTAATTTCCGACCTTGATCCTGGAGTGCAATTCGACGTAGCCCAGGTTGTAGGCCAGTTCGACCTCATCGATCGTAGAGAAAACCTTGCCGTCTCCCTTGTGCGGGGTGTGCGTGTCCATTGTGAGGTAGTACACTCCCAGGCACATATCCTTGGTGGGGCCGACGACGGGCTGGCCGTCGGCGGGTTTGAGCAGGTTCTTGGTAGACAGCATCAACTGGCGTGCTTCTTCTACTGCATGCAGCGACAGAGGCACGTGGACGGCCATCTGGTCGCCGTCGAAGTCGGCGTTGAAGGCGGAGCAGACCAGCGGGTGGATCTGAATGGCTTTTCCTTCCACCAGCACAGGCTCGAATGCCTGGATGCCCAGGCGGTGCAGGGTGGGGGCACGGTTGAGCAGCACCGGCCGGTCCTGGATCACCTCTTCGAGCACCTCCCACACCTCTGGGCGCTGGCGTTCGATGATGCGCCGGGCGGCTTTGACGTTGCCGGCGTAGTTGTATTCGACCAGCTTGCTGATGACGAACGGGCGGTAGAGCTCGAGCGCCATCTCCTTGGGCAGGCCGCACTGGTGCAGCTTCAGCTTGGGGCCGACGACGATCACCGAGCGGCCGGAGTAGTCCACACGCTTGCCCAGCAGGTTGCGGCGGAAGCGTCCTTTCTTCCCTTTCAGCATATCGCTGAGCGATTTGAGCTGGCGGCGTCCGCGCCGCGACAGTGCCTTGCCGCGCTGGCTGTTGTCGATCAGGCTGTCGACCGCTTCCTGGAGCATGCGCTTCTCGTTGCGGATAATCACGTCGGGTGCGCCCAGCTCCATCAGCCGCTTGAGGCGGTTGCTGCGGTTGATCACCCGCCGGTACAGGTCGTTCAGGTCCGATGTGGCGAACCGCCCGCCGTCCAACTGCACCATCGGTCGGAGGTCGGGAGGGATGACGGGCAGCGTGGTGAGGATCATCCACTCGGGCCGGTTGCCGCTCTTACGCAGCGCCTCGACCACGCGCAGGTGGCGGGTGGCGCGCTTGCGGCGCTGCTTGGAACGGCCCTGGCGAACGTCGCGCCACAGCACCTTGGACAATTTGTCCAGGTCGATGTCTTTGAGGATTTCGTAGAACGCTTCGGCGCCCATACCGGCGCGGAAGACCTGCCCCCAGCGGCTGCGCAACTCGCGCAGGCGCGGTTCGTGGACGAACTGGAGGGGGGCCAGGCCGAGCAGCTCCTCGCGCTCGTCGTCGTGTTGGGTTTTGAACCCTTCCATGTTGTGCTTGAGTTGGTCCTGGATTTCGGCGATCTCTTCCTCGAAGGCCTTCTGCCAGTGCTCCAGGTCCTCTTTCAGCGGGGCGATCTCCATGTCGCGTTCGCCCTGCAGGCGGCGCTCCAGGTCTTCGAGCTGTTCCTGGACGACCTGGTTGAGCATCGTCAGGTGCTCGCGCCCGATCGTCTCGCCCTTGTCGACGATGATGGTGCCGGAGGGTTTGAAGACCACCGGGGCGGCAGCTTCAGAGCCTTTGCGGTCCTCCAACTTCTTCTGGAGCGTCTGCGCCTCTTTCATCAGCGATTCCGTCTCTGCGGCCAGGCGTTCGTCGAAACGGGAGCGGATAGACGAGATCGTCTCCAGGCTGCGCGCCTCTTCTTCTTCCAGGCGGGTTTTCAGCGCGGCGACGTTTTCTCCGGAGGCTTTTTCCAACCCTTCCTGGCGCTGTTTGAGGTCTTCGTCGAGCCGTTTGAGCGCCCGCTGGCGGGCTTCTTCGTCCACGGAAGTGATCACGTACTGGGCGAAATAAAGCACGCGGTCCAGATCGCGCTTGGTGATGTCCAACAGAATGCCGAGGAAACTGGGGACGCGGCGGGTGTACCAGATGTGCGCGACGGGGGTAGCCAGTTCGATGTGCCCCATGCGCTCGCGGCGCACGGAGGAACGCGTCACTTCGACGCCGCACTTGTCGCAGATGATGCCACGGTAGCGGATGTTCTTGTATTTGCCGCAATAGCACTGCCAGTCGCGGCTCGGACCGAAGATGGCTTCGCAGAACAGGCCGTCTTTTTCCGGGCGAAGGCGGCGGTAGTTGATTGTCTCCGGTTTGGTGACCTCTCCGTACGACCAGGACAGGATTTCTTCAGGAGAAGCCAGCCCAACCCGCAATGCCACAAAGTCTTTTGTGTTACTGATATCGTCCCGACGGTTCATTAACCCCTCCGCATGTGCGTTTCATGGTCAAACGGGTGACCATGCACAAACAAAGCGCAGAGGCGGCCTCGGCGCTTCTCTTGACCCGTAGTACCCATGACGGAATATTATAACTCACTATCTTTTTTTGTCAAGCTTTCGAAACAGAGTATACTATTATCGGGTCTACACAGATTCGTGGGGGGGAAAATGTCGCAACAGCAGGTGGCGAAGGTGAAAATACACCTGTAGGGCGGGTTTCTTACCCGCCGGACAGGTATGGAAACCTGCTGGGGAGGAAGATATGTCCACCTGGGGCACGCGGCGCGTGTTCGATGCCCTGCAGCGATTGTCCAATGTCTATTACCGGCGCAAGTACGGCGCACTGGCCCAGCAGATGGGGCGCACGGATTGCCGCTCCGACACGGGGCAGGGACTGATCATCATCCAGATTGACGGGTTGAGTTACGACCAGTTCCAGCGGGCCATCACGTTGGGGACGATGCCGCATCTGACCCGGCTGATTGCGCAGGGGCGGCTCAAGGTCTCTTCCTGGCAGTGCGGCCTGCCCAGCACGACGCCGGCGGTCCAGGCGGGCATCATGTTCGGCTGCCGGGACGACATCCCGGGCTTTCGCTGGTACGAGAAGGCGACGCGTTCGGCCATCGTCGCCAAGCGCCCAGACCAGATGCGGGCGGTGCAGGCGCGCGTCAGAGGCGCGCGGCCGGGGCTGCTGGCGGGCGGATCGAGCTACGTCAACATGTTCGACGGCGACGCGGACCTGGCCGTCTTCACGCTTTCGGCCTTTCCACCCGGGCGGCTGTTCGAAGCGGTGCGCGGCGTGGGACTGTTTTCGCTCTTCCTGCTCAGCCCGTTCCGCCTGGTGCGCATCGTGGCCTTGACGGTGGTGCGCTATTTCGAATCGCTGCTGTGGCGTGCTACTGCTCTCTTCCGCCCGATGGTGCTCAAGCCATACGATGTCATCTCCCCGCTCCTGGGCGCGACGGTGAACACGCTGTTTACCGAGGTGCAGACGTTCGGCGTGGCTCTGGACATCTACCGCCAGGTGCCCATCATCTATACGAATTACAACCATTACGACGAGGTGGCTCATCACCTGGGACCGGCGCATCGTTCGGCGCTGCGGGTGCTGCGGGACGTGGACCGGCGCATCGGGCAGATCGACCGCATGCGCACCCTCTACTCCGGCCGGGC
>JAFGOJ010000237.1 GCA_016926575.1 Anaerolineae bacterium
CCCGTTTCCCCGGCGGGGTGCAGGGGCGGAGCCCCTGCAAGGCATTGTTAACCGAGGGCGGCGGGTTTGAAACCCGCCTTACAAAACCTTGGGCTATTTTCGAAGTAGCCGGTAACCCGTGCCGTCATGCCCGCTGTCATTCCTGCGAAAGCGGGAAAAGCAGGCATCCAGAACAACGAATGGATTCCCGCTTGTGCGGGAATGACGTTTTATATAACAGGAGGTGCTTACGTGCTGGCAAGACCTGGCCTTCCGCGATTCGAATATGTCGCTGCGCGCGCGCCTGACGAGGTGATTCGCCTCTTGACAGAGCACGGTGACGCGGCGCGGCTGATGATGGGCGGCACCGACTTGCTCGTGAGGATGCGAGACGGCGCGTTTCGCCCCGCGCTCGTGATCGACGTCAAAGGGCTGCCCGGTATGCGCGACGTCGCGTATGGCGCGGACGGGCTGCGGGTCGGCGCGGCGGTGACGATGAACGAACTGGCACGCCATCCCGCCGTCCTGGCCCACTACCCGCTGCTGGCCGAGTCCGCCAACTCGGTGGCCTCGTACCAACTGCGCAACCGCGCCACTATCGGCGGCAATCTGTGCAACGCCTCGCCCTGCGCCGACACCAGCCCCGCCACGTTGATTTTCGAGGGACGCATCGTCCTCACCGGCCCGGACGGCGAACGCGATGTATCTGCCGCTAACTTCTTTACCGGACCCGGGCGCACGCTGCGCCAGGCGAATGAGATCGTGACCGCGATCCGCTTCCCGCCACCCCCGCCCAGTGGCATTGGAACGTACCTCAAGCTGGGGCGCAACAAGAAGGGCGACCTGGCCCTGGTCAGTGTGGCCGTCTTCGGGTACCGCGACGCAAGCGCGCCCTCCGGCGTCCGCTTCCGCATCGCGCTGGGCGCGGTGGCGCCGGTGGTGCTGCGCGTGCCGGAGGCCGAAGCGATCCTGGCAGCCGACCCGCCCGGTGAGGCCGCTTTCGCCCGCGCCGCCGACGCGGCCATGGACGCCGCCACGCCCATCAACGACGTGCGCGCCAGCGCTGCCTACCGCGACGAGATGGTGCACAACCTCACCCTGCGCGGCTTGCGAGCGGTCTGGAATACACTGGGGAAGGGAGCGTAGCGATGGCTACTCATTCGATTACCGTAACCGTCAATGGCTCGCAGGAATATTTGGACGTGCCCTCCAATTTGACCCTGCTCCAGCTCCTGCGCGAGAAACTGGCCCTCACCGGCACGAAGAACGGCTGCGAGGCCGGCGAATGCGGGGCCTGTACGGTGCTCTTGGACGGCGAACCGGTCAATTCCTGCATGGTTCTGGCAGTGGAAGTGGACGGTCACGAGGTCGTTACGGTGGAAGGGCTGGCCGAGGACGACCAACTGAGCGCGCTCCAGCAGGCGTTCGTCGAGCACAACGCGGTGCAGTGCGGTTTCTGCACGCCGGGGATGCTGATTTCCTCCCACGCGCTGCTCCAACGCAACCCGCACCCCACCGCCGATGAGGTCCGCGAGGCACTGGTAGGCAACCTGTGCCGCTGTACTGGCTACGTGCGCATCGTCGAAGCGGTGCAGGACGCGGCCGAGAAGGGAGGCGCGACATGACCGCCTTCACCTCTGACCCTGTGGGCAAGAGTGTCCTGCGCGTCGACATGCACGAGAAAATCACCGGCGCAGCGACCTTCGCCGACGATATGCAGTTCGGGCCGGGCCTCTACTTCGGGCGGCTGGTGCGCAGTCCGCACGCCCACGCACTGGTCAAACGCATCGACGCCAGCAAGGCGCTCGCACTGCCCGGCGTCAAGGCCGTGGTCACCGGGGCGGACGTCGGCGCGCGCATCGGCCTGTACCTGATCGACCGGCCCATCTTCCCCACCGACCGCGTGCGCTGCGTGGGCGAGCCGGTGGCCGGGGTGGTCGCCAACAGCGAGGAGATCGCCGAGGAGGCCGCCCAGCTCGTCGAGGTCGATTACGAGGTGCTGCCGGCGGTCTTCGACCCGGTCGAATCCGCCCAGCCCGACGCGCCGCTGCTCCATCCCGACCTGGGCGAGTACGAGGTCGCCAACTTCATCTTCCCCAAGCCGGGCACGAACATTTCCGAGCACTTCAAGCTGCGCAAGGGCGACGTCGATGCGGCGTGGCCCGAGTGTGCCGCCATCGTCGAGGGCGAGTTCCGCCTTCCGCGCATTCAGCACGTACCGATCGAGCCGCACGTGGCGGTGTCGGTGTGGGAGCAGGCCGGGCAGGTGACGCTGTGGACCTGCTCGCAGTCGCCCTTCGCCCAGCGCGACCTGATCGCGCAGAGCCTGGGTATCCCGCACGGCAACTTGCGCGTGGTCTCGCCCTACGTCGGCGGGGGCTTCGGCGGCAAGGCCGGCATTTCGATGGAGATTTACGCGGTGGTGATGGCCCGCGCGGTCAAGGGCCACCCGGTCAAGCTGCGCATGACGCGCGAGGAGGAGTTCATCACCACCAACACGCGCCAGAGCCTGGTGGCGCGCACGAAGATCGGCTGCGACGCCGAAGGGAATCTGCTGGCGATGGAGACGGCCTACTACTTCGGCGGCGGCGCGTACAACGACTACGGCGTCAACATCGCCCGCGCCGCGGGCTATTCTTGCACCGGCCCGTACGCCATCCCCAACGTCAAGGGCGACTCGATGTGCCTCTACACCAACGAGCCGATCGGCAGCGCGATGCGCGGCTTCGGTATGCCGGAGATCCACTGGGGCATCGAGCAGATCATGGACCAACTGGCGGAGAAGATCGGCATGGACCCCGCCGAGTTCCGCCGCCGCAACTGCGTCAAGACGGGGCAGACGATCCTCACCGGGATGACCATGCCCGCCATCGATCTGGTCGCCTGCATCGATAAAGTGACCGAGGCGGTCAACTGGGGCAAAGAAGAACCTGCTTCCGCGCCGCACAAGAAGCGCGGCAAGGGGATCGCCATTATGTGGAAAGCCCCGGCGATGCCGCCCAACCCCGGAAGCTCCGCCATCGTCCGCTTCAACGAGGACGCGACGGTCAACGTCGAGATCGGCGCGCAGGAGCTGGGGCAAGGGGCCTTCACCGTGGCGGCGCAGGTCGCCGCGCAGGCGCTGGGCATACCCTACGAGTGGGTGCGCGTCTCGGCA
>JAFGOJ010000238.1 GCA_016926575.1 Anaerolineae bacterium
CAGATTCTCATACAGCGCGTCGGCGCTGATCGTGGGGGTCCACTCGGCCAGCGACGCGGTGATGTGGTTCGCCAGAACGGCGAACTCGGTATCATCCTGGGCTGCAGCGGGGGCAACATTGATCAGCAACCCACACAGCAGCGCAAAGACGAGCACCAGGTTAAAGGTCAGGGTTTTGTTACGCATACTTTCAATCTCTCCTATCTCATTTTGGGAATACTAACAGACTCTACACGCATGTTCCAAACAGTTGGCTCCACTTCGACGATACACTTCCTCCTCTTTAGCCACGCACTGGCATTATTCAATCCTGAATAATAAGGCATTCGCAAACACCTCATATTATACTACTGAGTATAATTAAAGTCAAGAATTAAGACTGACTAATCGATTGTCTACCATTTTGGATTGTTCTGTGGTATAATACGCAAGGTAAGTAACTGCTCAGGCTGTGCGCCTGGCAGTTACCCGCTTGACGCGTCGAAGGGAGAACAGGGGGCTTGCGGGCAGCGAAGCCGCCCGCAAGCCCCCCACTCCCCCTTTCCGCGGTGGGAAAGGCAACTGCGAAGCATAAGCTGAGCAGTTACTAGGGTAAGCTGCTATCTCTGGAAAGGGCGATTGGGAGTTGGGTATATGCTGACGAAGAACGACCTGCTCGTGCTGGGGGTGTTGTTGGACCGGCCAATGCACGGCTACGAAATCAGCCAATACGTCAAGGCTGAGGGCGTGAGCCATTGGTTCAATATCAGCACGGCTGCCATTTACTATTCCCTCAACAAGCTCCATCGCCAGGAGTTGATTTCCGAAACCCGTTCCCGGGGCGGGGGGACAGATAAGAGCGTCTATCACCTGACCGAAAACGGTCGCCGAGAATTCTTCGCCGGGATGGAAGCCGCCTTGACGTCGGAGGAGCCGGAATACTTCGAGTATGACCTGGGCATTTTCCTGCTCAACAAGTTGCCACAAGAGCGCGCGCTGACGCTGCTGCAGAAGCGGATCGAATTCCTGCGCCGCCACCGGGACATCCTGTCCCAGGCCCTCGACCAGGAACGGTCGAGCGGCAGCCACCCGCTGCGTATGGCGATCCTGGAACACTCCGCCGCCTGCGTCCGCCTGGAAACGGAATGGCTGGCCAAGATCATCCAACAAATGCAGGGCGAAGAAGCCACCAAGGGAGATTACGAAGGGCTGATGATCATCTCCGGCGACCTGCACGACTTCCACCTGCCGGACCTGATCAAGCTCGTCGTCTCCGGCAAACACAGCGGCACCCTCACAGTGACCGATGGCACCTCTACGCGCACGCTCACCTTCAATGAAGGGTGGCCGGTGTGCGCTTCTTCGCACACGTTGGAAGGCGAAATCCGCGATCCAGACCGCGTTTTGAACGACATCTATGACCTGTTCCGCTGGCAGGAAGGTGCCTTCACGTTCAACCAGCGCGCGGGGGCACAAGAAGGCTGCCTGGTGCTCCGCCTCAGCGCAGAAAATTTGATCCTGACCGGGGCGCGCTGGGTCGACAACTGGGCTACGATCCAGCGGGTCGTCCCCTCGCCGGATACCGTGTTCGAAAAGCAAGAGGGCGGCGTCTGCCCGGACGATTTGGACATGACCGACGAAGAATATCGCGTGCTGGACGCACTGGACGGCATACGGGACGTGACCGCCGTCGCGCGGGCAACCAACCTGACCGAGTTCGAGACGAGCAAGATTCTCTACGGCTTCCACGCCGTAGGGATGGTGCAGCCGGGCGATCTGGATAAGATTCGCCTGCGTCGTGTCTTCCGCGAGTTCGCAGAGTTGACGTGCCGGGCCACGCTGCCCTACCGCTCTGGCCCCACAGACGTCATCTGTGAGATCGAAGTCAACCAACGTTGCGCCGAGCTGCCCATCCGGTTCATCGCCGGGCGCATCGAAGACCAGACCGACCCCAGTTTGCAGACGGAAGAGCTGGCAGAGATCTACCAGAATTTTCTCGTCACGCAGCGCGGCGTGTTGGAAGAACGCTTTGGCCAAGACGTGGCCGACCGGATCGTGCGCCAGGTACGCTCCCAAATCAGCCCGGGTCTGAGAGACGCGCTGAAGCGCTACCGCCTGGTCAACGCGTAAGCCGGCACGCATCGGGCAGTTACGCTGCTCGCCGATACAGGTGGCGGTACGCCTCCCAGGCAACGATCCCATACGCCAACGTCTTGGGCAACATCAGCATCCCCAACGCCGGCACGCGGTGGGCGAGCAGGAAAACCGGCGTGTAGAACGCGTACGACAGTAAGATCAGCCCCCCCAATCGGATGGCGAAATGGTCCTGTGCCGCGCGCCCATCCCGAATGAAAAGATACGCCGTCCCCAGCCCCAAGAGAAGAAATGGCACGTTGCGGTACAGCGCCCAGTCCGGCGGCGAGGTGGCACTCTGCCAATCGTTGGCCGGGAAGAGCATAATGATCAGCCGCACCAGCGCGGCCCCCAGCAGCACGTAGCCAAACCAACCGTACGGCCGGTCGAAGCGCTGCCGCCAGAGCCGCAGCAGCAGCACGTAGAAGCCCGTCAGCGTGACGGAGGTGGCCAGCGCGCCCAATCCCACGATGCCCAGCGGCTGCCCGAAGAGTACCGGGCGTGCGTCCAGCCCGCCCAGGGCATACGCCGTCACCCGCGCCACGATGTGGGGAGTGTCACCCAGCGCCAGCAGCACGAAGGCGGCCAGCGCCGTGCGAGCCTGCGGCTTCTGCGCATCCCCCAACGCGGGAAGGTGACGGAACATCAACGCGACCAACACCCACAACACCGCCAGGTATGATAGCGTGAGAATGATTTCGAACCACATACGAGCTGTTTCTGACAACGGTTTTCCTCCTGCTATTCCGAAAATAGACCGTCTCGATGTAGGGCGGG
>JAFGOJ010000239.1 GCA_016926575.1 Anaerolineae bacterium
GATCCCCCAGCAGCGTCTTGGGGATTGCTTCGGGCGCTCCGCGCCCTCGCAATGACGTGTCGGTTGTAAGAGCTATTTTCGAAGTAGCATCCTACACCGACGCCGCCGGCAGGGCAATGGTGAAGGTACTGCCGCGGCCGACTTCGCTTTCGACCCAGATGCGCCCGCCGTGGGCCTCGGCGACCAACTTGCAGAACGAAAGGCCGACGCCGAAGCCCTTGCTCTGCCCGGCCTGCGATTTTCCCTGGTGAAATTTCTTGAAGATGTGAGGCAATACCTCGGAGGGGATGCCCTGGCCGGCATCGATCACGCTGACGAGCACGGCCTGGGGATCGAAGTCGGCGTCGATGGCAGCCCGCAGCCAGATGCGCCCACCGTCGGGCGTGAACTTGGCGGCGTTGTCCAACAAGTTGCCGATGGTACGGGCGAGGAAATCGACGTCGACGTACACGGGAGGCAGATCGGGGGCAATATCCACGCTGAGCGTGATCGCGCGCGCGCCAACCTGCACCTGAAAGCGGGCAGTAATGTCTCGCAGCAGTATGTCTACGGGAATCGTTTCCCGGTGAAGCGGCACGTTCCCGCTTTCCAATCGGCTGATGTCGAGCAAGGTATCGATCATGTGAAGCATCTTGTCGCTGCTTTGCCAGGTCAACTTCAACGCCTTGTCGATATTCTCCGTATCGCCTTCGGTCACACACAGGCCGACCATCTCTATGCCGGTCTGCACGATGGCCAGCGGGGCGCGCAGGTCGTGGATCAGCATATCCGTCAGGTCCTCCCGCATCATGGTCAGCTCCACTTCCTCGGTCACATCGCGCAGGGTGATCAGCCAACGCGTGATCTGCTCGTCGCGGTCGCGCACGGGGACCAGGGTACGTTCGACGTGGCGGTCTCCCGCCGGGCCGCGGACGACGATCTGGAGCTTCTCGAAATCCACCTCGCCGTGAGACAATGCGCGGCAGTGGGCCTGGAAAGAGGCGGGCGTGTAGCCAATGCGAGCAAGGAGCGAATCGCCTTCGTCGTAAACCGGTTCGTCCACCCGGCGGCCGCTCAACCCGGCCTGTGTGAGGCCTAAGAACGCGGTCAGGGTGCGGTTGGCCGCCAGCACGTGCCCCTCGTGGTCCAGAAGCAGGATGCCCTCGCGCACGGTGCGGAGGATCGAATCGAGCTCTTGCACCCGGCGCGTCAAGGCCGCGTCGGTGCGGGTGTAGAGGCGCGCGTTTTGGATGGCGACTGCGGCGTGCGAGGCGAGCGTGGTGAGCATTTCGAGGTGAGATTCGTCGTACGTCTCTGGGTAGGCATAGGACTGGACGGCGATGACGCCCAGGGGGGCATCCCCGGCCAGGATAGGGACGCCGAGCCACGAAACGGCCTGCCGGCCGACTTCGGCGACGCCCAGCTCCTTGACACGTGCAGAGACGTTCTCCTGGATCAGCAGCGGCGCGCCCGTACGCAGGACGTACTCCGTCAGGCCGTCGCCCGCCTGGCGGGCCGACCAGCGCCGAGGTTGCCCCTCCACGATAGCCAGAGGGAAAGACACCTCGTTCTCTTCTTCATTGTAGAGCGCGACGTAGAAATTGTCCGTCGACATGAGCGCTCTGGCCTGAATGTGGATTTCCGCCAGGATGGTATCCAGGTCCAGGCTGGCGCTGAGCGCCTGTCCGATGGCGTGCAGGCTATCCAATTCCTGCACGCGGCGTTGGAGGCGCAGGCTGGCGGTGGCCAGTTCCTGCATCGCCAGCGAGGAGAGGACCAGGGTGAGGATAAAGATGAGGAACAGCCCGATGCCCAACCGGAGGTAAATCAGTGCCATCAGCGGCGCGAAGCTGAGGGGCGCGGCGTCGTACAGTACCAGGCGGGGCAATCCATTCAAATAACGTCGCATTGCCTCGCGCCCCCGCAGGCCAATCACGACCGACGCGATGGCGTAATTGGTCACCAAATAGGTCAAACACAGCAATGCCAGCGGAATATAGTTGTAAGGCGCTACGTCCTCCAGTGGTGTGATGCCCCCGGCGGCGCGGAAAGCGGCCCCGCTAAACAGCACGGTGACGGTATGCATCGCAGCGTTCGCGATGGTCAGGTGGAAGATCGTGGTACGGTTTCGCGCGTGGGGGACGTCTGGGCGCGGCGTCGGGCGCGCGCGAATGACGCCGTGGACCAGCGCGCCCGTGAACACCGTCCATGCCGCTCCGGTCGGGCCCATCACCAGGTAGGCTGCCACCGCCGTCGTCGTCTGCATCGACACCACGCCCTCGGCGATGGGGATGCCGAAGGTCAGCGTGAAGACGTTCAGGGCGCAGAAAATGAGCAGCGGCGGCAGCAGGCTCGCCGGCAGAGGAGCGTTGAGCGTCTGGAAGATGACCAGGATCAGAGTAGCGATTCCCACGAAGATGAAAATAGTGGATCGCGTCCCGGGCATTCTCAAGGGCAAGCCTCCACAAAGAGTGCTTTGCGGGTGACGGCGAAGAAGCTATCGGCCAGGCCGAGGGCGCTGAGGACCTCCTCCGGGCGGCCGGTCGCACTGGGGCGGGCGGCCAGGCGCATCTCCAGCACAACGCGTTCGGGAGAGGCGTCGGTCACGCTGAGCTGCTCGATCAGGGGGCGCAGGTCGTAGGCGCGCCCGCGTCGCGCGCGGGGCAGGGTGTCGGCAGCCAGGAGCGCCGCGACGCGCTGCTCGACGTCGGCGGCTGGGAGTGGGTTCGCAACCGACACGGCGTAGTGAGCGGCGCACACGCGCGTTTGCAGGGGTGGTTCGTCTAGAGCGACCTCTTCCACACAAACGACGGGCAGCCCGGCGGGCACGACCTGTCGCAGCGCGTCGCAGGCGGCCTGCGGGTGCAGCGGTTCGACCAGCCACACGTCCAGCCACTCGGCTTCGGCGGCGAACCCGACGGGCAGGGCGGCGGCAATCTGCATCTGCGGGCGGGGGTTGAAGCCGGCGGAATAGGCCAGCGGGATACAGGCGCGGCGGGCCGTGCGCTCCCAAACCTGCATCTGGTCCAGGTGCGAGACGTAGCGCAACGGGCCGGTGACCCCATAGGTGATTCTCAGGCGTTGTTTCATAGGCTCACGGTGCGGGTGGGCAAACCCACTCGGGCGTCCACAAGTCGCCGAAGGCGGTCAAGATGCCGCATCCGGCGCACTGGGTGCGGCAGTCGGGGCGCGCCTGGGCTTGCTGGCCGAGTTCCCACTGCCGCCACAGGAAGGCGCGGCTCACACCCACGTCGATGTGGTCCCAAGGGAGGATTTCCGCCTGGGGCCGCTGGCGGTGGGCGAAGTAGAACGGGCCGGTATTGAGCATGACGTCGTTGAAGGCGGCGCTCCAGTGAGCGGAGTCGAACTGCTCGTCCCAGGCGTCGAAGCGCGCGCCCAGTTCCCAGGCGCGCTGCACCACGGCCCCCAAGCGGCGGTCGCCGCGGGAGAGGAAGGCTTCGACGAGAGTCATGTGGGGGTCATTCCAGCTAACCTTGAGGCCGCCGCCGCGCAGGCGACGGCGCAGGAAGTCCTGTTTTTCGCGGATCGTTTCGATGGGTGGGAGGGCGGCCCATTGGAAGGGCGTGTGCGGTTTGGGGACGAAGGTACTCAGGCTGACGTTGACCTGCACCTTCCGCCCGTGCACCTGGCGGCCCTCGGCGCGGACGGCGGCAACGAGGTCGGCGATGGCGGCGAGGTCGGCCGGTTCTTCGCCCGGCAGTCCGATCATGAAGTAGAGCTTCACCGTGCGCCAGCCGCGTTGGAAGACCTGGCGGGCGACGTTCAGCACCTCAGCGGTGGGGATGTCTTTGTTGATGGCGTGACGCAGGCGTTCGGTGCCGGCTTCGGGGGCGAAGGTGAAGCTGCTGTGTCGGCCGCGGCTGAGGGCGTCGGCCATGGCGACGGAGAACGAGTCGATGCGCAGGCTGGGCAGGGCAACGGAGACGTGCCTATCGGCGTAGCGCTCCATCAGCGCCTCGACCAGTGCGTCGATGTGCGTGTAGTCGGAGGAGGAGAGGGAGAGGAGCGCGAGTTCGTGGTAGCCGGTTTGCGCGAGGATGCGCTCGGCGGCGTCCAGCACCTCGGCGATGGGGCGTTCGCGCATGGGGCGGGTGACCACGCCGGCGTGGCAGAAGCGGCAGCCGCGGATGCAGCCGCGTTGGATTTCGATCACGCCGCGGTCGTGGGCGGTGGAGATGTTGGGCACCAGTTGGCGGGTGGGCGGCGGCGGGAGGGTGGCAACGATGCGGCGGCGAATGGGGAGAGGGGCATCGTTTTGTGCTGACACCTGCTTCACGGTCCAGTCGGAGTTGTAGGAGACGGTGTAGAGGGAGGGCACGTAGACGCCGGGGATGTGGGCCAGGGCGGCGAGTTGCGTGGCGCGGCCGGCGCCTTGAGTGCGCTGGACGGCGCGCACGACGTCGACGATGGCCTCTTCGCCATCGCCGATGACGAAGGCATCGACGAAGCGGGCGACGGGTTCGGGGTTGAAGGTCGCGTGGCCGCCGGCGATGATGAGGGGGTGGCGTGCGTTGCGCCGGGCGCTGTGCAAAGGCAACCCGGCCAGGTCGAGCATCTCCAGCAGGTTGGTGTAGAGGATTTCGTAGGGCAGAGAGAAGCCCAGGAGATCGAAATCGGCCAGCGGGCGGAAGGATTCCAGGCTGTAGAGGGGCAGATCGTTGGCGCGCATCGCGGCGGCCATGTCGGGCCAGGGGGCGTAGGCGCGCTCGGCCAGGACGTCGTCCAAACGGTTGAGGACGTCGTAGAGGATGGCGAGGCCCAGGTTGGACATGCCGAGTTCGTAGACGTCGGGGAACGCCAGGCAAACGCGGGTGGGCGTGGCGTCCCAATTCTTGTGGACGGCGTTATACTCCCCGCCGACGTAGCGACCGGGCTTGGTGACGGTGAGGAGAATGTGTTCCAGTTTTTCCGGGCTGATGGTCAAATGAGACTCCTTGCGAATCAGGAATTGCGCGTGACACGGGTTACCCGGCAACGATTTTGAGCAGAACGCGGCGGTGGCGCGGGCCGTCGAACTCGGCCAGGTAGACGCCCTGCCAGGAGCCCAGGACGAGCCTGCCGCTGCTGACGAAGAGAGTCAAGCTGCTGCCGACGAGGGTGGTTTTGGCGTGGGCGGCCGAGTTGCCTTCGCCGTGGCGGAAGTCGGGACGTTCTGGAGCCAGGGTATCGAAGACGAGGCCCAGGTCGTGGCAGACGGCGGGGTCCCAGTTCTCGTTGAGCGTCAGGCCGGCGGTGGTGTGGGGACAGAAGAGGAGGCACACGCCTTCGGCGATGCCGCTGCGTTCGACGACGGCCTGAACGTGATGGGTGATATCGTGAAGCTCCTGTTGCGCGCACGTGGTCACATTCAACTGTTCCATCGTATTGACCTCTGGTTGAAGTATAACACGTTCGGGTGGGGTTGACAAAGCAGGAAAATATTGGGTGCTTCTATCCTTTTTTATGCTTTGTTTTGCCTCAGCTATATATTTCAATTGGATAATGAGAGTGTTGGGTGACTCTTCTGAAAAAGGGAGAGACAACCACAAAGGACACAAAGAGCACAAAGATTTGGGAGGGTCAGCGGTGCCTTTTAAGGAGGGATACATGAAAGGGCGAGCGAAGCTAGCAGTGCTGATGGCGGTGGTGTTGGTATTCATGGTCTTTCCGGCGCGGGGGGCGGCGCACACGGCGGACGAACCTTTCGTCACAGACCTGCTTGCCGGTCAGACCATCGATGCGGGGGACGTGCGGATTTGGAACGACGGCGCGAATCTTTTCGTCGAGTACGTGACCGATGGCGGGTGGTGTCTGACCGAAACGCACTTGCAGGTAGCGACCACTCTGGAAGGGATTCCGCAGCGAAACGGCAATCCGGTGCCGGGGCAATTCGACTATCGGATGGAGCACGCATGCATCTCGGCGTACACCTATCAAATCCCGATCAGTTGGCCTGTCGGCACGCAGCTTTACATCGCGGCGCACGCGGTCGTCGCTGACGGTGTTGGCACGGTGACGAGCTGGGATTACCGCATCGGCAGCGTGCCGGGCGTACCGGTATACGGGCCTGTGAGCGCCTACGCGCTGCTTGGCGCGGCGGAGTGGGGAGAGTCGCACCCGGCAGTTGTGGCCGTGCCGCATCCCAGTTGGCCCGTTCCTCCGGCGAGGGTGTACTGGATTTCCACAGCGGAGTATGTAGAGGATCCGGTCAACGACAGTTGGCGTTGGTTCCACGAGGAAGTGGCCACGCCCGAAGGAGCATTCGTGTGCCGCGTCGATTTCAGCCTTTATGGCGTCACATCCGACAATGCAGAGGAAGTCTACTTCAACGGAGTTTTGATCGGATCGGACGGGGAGGTCAGCGGGCCGTTCGTAGACAATCAGGAGTGGGCGACGTTCATGCTGTACCAGACCGCGTTTATTGCGGATCCGCCGGCCACGCTATCGGTCGACTTCATCGTTCGGAACTACGCGAAGGCGGGCGGCACTCCAGCCAGCAATCCAACCGGGTTGCTCTACAAGGGCAAGATTTCGTGCAAGATCGAGACACCGCCGGAGACCGAGACGGCCTGGGGGGATGGGGAGGTCTTTCCTGGGCGCAACTGGGCGACCTATTTCACGTACATTGTGCAATAAGCTGTGCGGTTTTCGGGCGTATCGAGACTCGGGCGCTGTCAGTGTTAGCAGCGCCCGAGTGCTTGACAAACCGGGGGTCTTCTGCTAGAATACACTCCGCTTGGCCCCATCGTCTAGTGGCCTAGGACGCTGGCCTCTCAAGCCGGAAACAGGGGTTCGACTCCCCTTGGGGCTAC
>JAFGOJ010000240.1 GCA_016926575.1 Anaerolineae bacterium
CGGAACAAGAGTTTACGTACAGATGGATGCCCGCTTGCGCGGGCATGACGGCCGGATGAGCGGCTATTTTCGGAACAGAAATTGAACCATAGGAGTCGTTATGCAAGACGACAAGCTCAGACACGCACTGGAGGACCTTTTCTCGAACGTTCCGCCGCCGGAAGCGGAAACGGCCGATCTCGTGCCGCCTGAGCCCACGCCGCCCGCGCCCAGGGCACCGGAACCGCCGCTCGTCGTCGAAGAAGAGGACGATTCGGACGCCCCAAACCTCGAATCCGCGTTGACGAGCGACGTCCAGGCCTGGCGGCAACGCCTGGTTCAGATCATCCTCTACGTCCTGCTGATCGGTGGGGCGCTTGGTATACTGGTCGGTTTCCTCACCTTCGTCGACCCCGAGGACGTCGTGTTGATGCTGGTTTACACGGCCATCTACTTGCCGATTCCCCTGGTGATGTTCTTGCGCGGCGTGCCCTACCGCATCAAAGTCGCGACTATTCTGGTTACGATCTACAGCGTGGGCATCATCGAACTGGCGGGCGCCGGACTCAGCGGCGGCGGGCGGAACCTGCTGCTGACCCTGCCCGTCCTGGCCGTGCTGCTCTTCGGGATGCGCGAGGGCCTGATTGCTCTGGCCATCTGCACGCTCTCGATCGTCGGGGTGGCCTGGGCGTATTCGAGCGGGCTGATGTCGCTCTACCCCGCGCTGCAAAACAGCTCCGCCAGTTGGGGCTGGTGGCTGACCGGTATCGTTATCTTCGTCGTCATGGGCACACTGCTGGTGCTCTCTCAGGCGTACTTGATCCCGCGGCTGACGGACGCGCTGCAAAGGAGCGTCCAACTGACCCGTGAGTTGAACGTCCAACGCACGCGGCTGAAGCAGCAGACGCGCACCCTGCAGCAGACCAACCAGGCCTTGCGCCGGCGGGCCGCCCAACTCGAAGCCAGCGCCGAAATCGGCCGCGCCATCACCTCCATTTTCAAGTTGGACCAGCTCTTCCAACGTGCCGTCAATCTGATCCAGGATCGCTTCGGGTTCTACTACGTCGCCATCTTCCTGCCCGACGACGCCGAGGCGTGGGCGATATTGGAAGCCGCCTCCGGCGAGATCGGCGTGCAGATGAAGGAGCAAGGCCACCGCATAGCGGTCGACAACTCCAGCGCTGTCGGCTGGGCCGCCGCGCGCCGCCAATCGCGCGTCGTCGAGCGGCCGGGCACGCTCCATCCCCTCCTCGCAGACACCCGCTGCGAGGCGGCGCTGCCCATGATGGTCGGCGGGCGGCTCCTGGGCGTGCTCGACGTCCACGCCACAGAAGCCGGCTTCCTCGACGCGGACGACGTGCAGGCCCTGCAGGGCGTCGCGGACCAGATCGCCATCGCCATCCAAAACGCCCGCCGCCTGTCCGAAGAGGCCAGTCTGCTCGAAGCGACCAGCCCGGTCTACCGCGTCAGTCGCCGGCTGACCACCGCCCTCACCCCCACCGAGGTCGCCAATGCGATCATCGCCTCCGTCGCCGAGACGGAGGCCGACGGCTGCGTCGTGGTCACCTTCCAGTACGCCCCCAACGACGATGACGAGCCGGACGCCCTCTCGTACCTCGGCGTGTGGCGGCGCGACCGCGAACCCGATTTCAAGCCCGGAATGACCCTCCCCATCGCCAACAGCCCCTTCCCGTTGGAGATGATCCGCTCGATGTGGATCGTGACCGACGTGGCGAAGGACAACACCCTGCCTGAGAGTGCGCGTCACGTTTTCGAAGAGACCAACGCGCAGGCCCTGGTCAATATCCCCCTCAACGCCGGGGAACGCACCCTCGGACAGGTCGTCGTGCTGCGCTCGTACCCCGGCCCGTTCTCCAGAGAGGCCGTGCGCCTCTACGAAGCGCTCAGCGATCAGGCCTCGGTGGCGATGGAGCGGGTGCGGCTGATGGAAGAGATGCGCCTGCGCGGGACCCAGGACCGGCTGGTGAGCACGGTCACCGCGCGCATACGCGAGACGCTGGACGTTCACACGGTGCTGCAAACCGCCGCGCGCGAAATCGGCGACGCGCTCCAACTGCACGACGTGACCATTCGCCTGAGCCCGGAGCACCCGCCCGATAGGACGCAAGGGATATGACGATGCACGATAATACGACAAGCCACCTGCTTAAGGAATCGACGCCCGACATCGAGCACTCCAAGCGACAATTTCTGCTCCGCTTGATCGGCGGACAGACCATAGCGCTCGGGGCTCTGGCCGCGATGGTCGCCGCCGGCGGCCTGCTGCTGGCCGATCCGAACCTGCTGATGCTCATCCCCATTGCCGGGTTGGCGGCGCTGATCGGTGCTGTGTCCTACTGGATGGTGCGACGCGGCCATTCCCGCGCCGGTGGCTACGTTTTCCTCATCGGCACGACCCTGGCGATCACCGCCATCGTATCGATCCGCGGTTTTGAAGACGCGTCTGCTCTCTACTACCTGTGGCCCATCTTGAGCGCGGTCAGCATCCTCACCCCCCGCGAGAGTTTCGTCATCGTCCTCATCTCTGCGGCGCTGTACCTCGTCCTGGTCGTTGCCGAAGTGCTGGGCTACCACATCCCCCCGCTGCCCTACAACGCGGCGGAGGAATCGCTCTTCACGGTCGGCTCGCGCATCCTGATGTTCTTTCTGCTCTCGTTCCTGGTCAGGCAGTCGGCGCAGGCCCTCGATCGGGCGCTGCTCTCGGAGCGCGCGGCCGCGCGGCGCTGGCGTGAGCTCAACGAGACGCTGGAGCAGCGCGTGTCGAGCCGTACCCGGGCCCTGGCAAAGCAATCGACGCAGTTGGAGACCACCGCCCGCATTGCCCGCGACGCCGCCTCGGTGCTCGATCCGCACGAGCTGCTCACGCGCACTGTGGCGATGATTCAAGAACAGTTTGGCTTCTACCACACCGCCATCTTCCTGCTCGACCCTTCCGAGACATGGGCCATCTTGCAGGCCGCCTCTGGCGCCGGCGGCCAGGAGTTGCTGGAGCACGCCCACCGGCTGCCCGTGGGGGAAACGAATGCCGTCGGTTACGCAGCGCTCCACGGCGAACCCGCTGTCATCCTCGATGTGACCGCAGATACTGCCTTCCCGGTTGCTCTGGACCTGCCGGAGACGCGCTCCCAGGTCGCACTGCCGCTCACGGCGCGCGATCACATCATCGGTGTGTTGGACGTCCACAGCGTGACGCCCAACGCGTTCTCTGAAGAGGACGTGGCGGTTCTGCAGACGCTGGCCGATCAGATGGCGATGGCCATCAGCAACTCGCGCCTCTTCCAACAGGCCCAGGAGTCGCTGGAGGCGCTCCAGCGCGCTTATGGGCAGGCCAGCCTGGAAAATTGGGGCGAGTTGCTGCGCGAGAAGGACCTGGGCTACCGCTACAGTGAATCGAACGTTACCCCGTTGGCCGCCGGTGACGCAGCGGAAGAGCCCGAATGGCCGGCCCTGTCGATACCGGTCAAACACCGCGAGCAGGTCATCGGCACCATCGAGGCGCGCAAGCACGACGCCGCGGAGCAGTGGACGGAGAGAGAGGCCGCGCTGGTGGAAACGCTGTCCGGCCAATTGAGCGCCGCATTGGAAAGCGCCCGCCTGTACCAAAGCACGCAGCGCCGCGCCGCCCGCGAACAACTGGCCCGCGAGATCACCAGCGACATCCGCGCCGCCAGCGACGTCGAAGACGCCATCCAGCGCGCTGTCTCTGCCCTTGGCCGCGCCTTGCATGCCTCCCACACGGTGATCCGCATCGGCGCTAGGGAGAACTTGCTCGCCGGAGAGGAAGGGGAAACCTATGACGCATAACACGCCCGTTAGAGAGACGCCGGACGTCGCCCCTGCGGCGGAACGCCAGCAGCAGCTCTTTCGAACCATCGCGCGGGTTGGCGCAACCACGACGGCAGTGGCTTTGGCCTTCACTTTCCTCTTAGAGCTGCTGGTGCCCCAATACCCTATCGAATATATCATCCCCATCTTGCTCGTGTTTACCGGCCTGCTCCTGTTTAGCCTGTGGGTGAACCGGCGCGGCCGATTTGATTGGGCGGTCGCTATCTACATCACCGGCGCGACGGTGTTCGTGTTCACTCTGATGCACCTCGTCGGCGGGGTTTCCGGCCCCATGGCCATCGGGCTGATCGAAATTCCCGTCGTCGCCAGCGTCCTGGGAGGCCGCCGCGCCTCCCGCATCACGGTCGTCGGGATCGCGGCGCTCTACGTCGTTATGGCGCTGCTGGAAACCGTCGGGGCCGTCCACCCACTACAATTGTTGGGGCCGGACCTGCGCTTCCTTTACGTCGGAATGGCGCTCCTCACCCTGAGCGTGACAGCGTTGTTCGTGGGCCGCTCGTCGGATCAGATGGAAGCGGCTGTGAGCGTGGCCCAGCAACGCAGCCTGGAACTGGTCGCGGAGACGCAGCGCGCCGAACAGGCCGCCCAAGAGGCCCGCCAGGGACGGGCCCGAGAAGAGCAGGCTGCGCGTAACCTGCGCCAGACCGTGCAGGAATATGCCGTGTTCCTCGAGCGGGTGACCGCGGGCGACTACGAGGCCCGGTTGGACCTGGAACGCGTGCCGCAAGAGGACCTTGGAGGCACGGTGCTGCTGCGACTGGGCCACCAGATCAATGTCACCGTTGAGAGCGTCGCCGCCGCGGTGAGGGAGATGCAGGCCGCGCAGCGACAGTACGTGGCAGAGACGTGGAAGCGGTTCACCGCGTCGCGCCCCACCCAGACCGGTTTCCAGTACCGGGACGGTGAAACCCGGCCCGCCGCAGATACCTGGCTGGGCACGATGACAGACACCGTGCGCCAGGCGCGCGTGGTCGCCCAGGACGACGAACTCTCCATTCCGATGACCCTGCGTGGAGAGGTCATCGGCGCGGTCGGCATCCGCCGCCGGGAAGCCGACGGCTGGAACGAAGACGAGCTGGCCCTTGCCCAGGCCGTGGTCGACCAGTTGACGCAGACCATCGAAACCCTGCGGCTGATCGAAGACACGCAGCGCCGCGCGGTCCACCAACAGGCGGTGGGCCAGATGACGGCCCACTTCACCCGCTCGCTCGATATGGATGGCCTGCTGCAAACCGCCGTGCAGGAATTGGGGCGGCTGCTGGCCGTAGACGAGGTCTCGGTTTACGTTGGCGCGCTCGAGCCGCCCGCCCAGGAGGAAGAGGAGGTGCTGTCGTGACGCTCACCGACACCGTCCTACAGTTCGTTTCCTGGTTCCTGGCCGTGCTCCAGTTTGCGCTGGCGGCCTACATCCTCTTCATCAACCGCTGGGGCACCACGAATCGCCTCTTCAGCGGCCTGATCTTCCTGCTTGCGGTCAACAATTTCGCCGTCAGCCAGATCATCGGCGCTATCGACGCGACGACTGCCGCGCTCCCCGCCTTCATCCTCGCGGCGGTCAGCCCGCTCATCCAACCCACCACGTTCTTGCTCTCTGTGGTCTTGCTCAAACCCGAGTGGTTGGAGGGTCGCCACCGCTGGATATGGTGGCCGGTGTATGGCCTGATCATCCTGCCGCCGCTGCTGACCACTATCGACGTCCTCTTCGACACGCAGCTCTGGTACACCGGCCTGGGTTCGAGCTACACCGGCGGCTACATCTCGATCTTCGATTACGCCCACGGACAACTCGCCCCCATTCTGCGCGTGCTGCTGTTCTACATAGCATCCATCCCGCCGATTGTCTTCCCCCTGTACGTGGCCTTGTTCGACAAAAAGACCACCCGCTCCAACCGGCGCTCGGCCTGGCTGCTCGCGGCTGCCTTTGTCATCGCCATGGTCGTTCAGATGGGCCTGCGGGACGTGTTGAGCTCCACCGTGCGCGTCATCGCCGTCGCTGCTCTGCTTGCCGTGGCCTACGGCTATACCGGCTTCGAAAAGCTGGTCGCCGAACAGCGCGCGCAGCGGGGTAAGTTGCAGCCGCGTCTGACGGGCCTGATTCTGGCGACCACCCTCCCCATCCTGATCGCCGTCCTGCTGTTTGCCAACGCCCGCGCCAGCGAGGCCCTCATCCTGGAAGCCAGCGGCCGGTTGGAGGTCACTACCCATTCCCTGAAGACCAACATGGAGGCATGGCTCAATTTCAACCTCAAGGCCTTGGAATCGCTGGTCAGGCTGCCCGAGGTGGCCAGTATGCAGGCCTTCCGCCAGCGCCCCGCCCTCCAGACGATGGACGCCACCTACGACCACATCTACCTGGTCAGCACAACCGACCTGGACGGCATCAACGTTGCCCGCAGCGACGACGACGCGCCCAAGGACTACAGCGACCGTTTTTGGTTCCAGGAGATCAGAGACGGTGCTCAGGTCGCTTTCCAGACGTTGGTCGGGCGCACCAGCGGCGTGCCGGCGCTGGTGGTTTCGGTGCCGATCCGCAACACGCGTGGGGAGACGGTGGGCGTGGGGATGTTCGCCAGCGATTTGACCAACGTCGCCGAGCAGGTGCGCCCCATCGAGATCGGCTCGACGGGGTACTCCTACGTCATCGACACGGACAACTTGATCGTCCTGCACTCCGATCCGGCCTATTACGAAGACCTGCGCGACCTCAGCACGTACCCGCCCGTGCAGGCCCTGCGCCGTGGCGAGTTGGGCCTGGTCCAGTTCACCGACGAGGCCGGCAACGATTGGTGGGCCCACGTCGACGTGCTGGAGAACGGGTGGGGGGTCATCGTCCAGCAACGAACGGACGAACTGCTGGCTTCTCAACGGCTGTACCAGGGCCTTTCCTGGACCGCGCTGGGCATCGGCGCGGTGATGTTGGCGTTCTTCGCCAGCATCACCACGCGCCAGGCCGTCGCCCCCATCGTTCGGTTGACCGAAACCGCCGCCGCCATCGCCGATGGCGATTTGAGCCGCACCGCCCCGGTGGTCTCGGAAGACGAGGTGGGCGTCCTGGCCCATGCTTTCAATGATATGACCGCACGGCTGCGCCAGGGCATCGGCGAATTGGAACAGCGCGTCGACCAACGCACCCAGGACCTGGAGCACCAGACCGAGCGCCTCCTGGCAGCGGCGCAGATCGCCCGAGATACCACCGCCGAGCGCGAGCTGGGTGCGATGCTCGAACGGGCCGTCGAATCGATCCACGCCGCGTTTGGCTTCTACCACGTCGGCATCTTCCTCATCGACGAGGCGCAAGAGTACGCGATCCTCGAGGCGGCCACCGGCGAGGTCGGCCTGGACCTGGTGCGCCGCGGACACCGCCTCAAGGTCGGGCAGAGCGGCCTGGTCGGCTACGTTACTCTGACCGGCCAACCCCGCCTGGCCCGCGACGTCGCGGCCGACGCGTTGTACTTCAGGAACCCGCTCCTGCCCCGCACGCGCTCCGAGATGGTGCTGCCGCTGCAAGTCGGGCGGCAAATCATTGGCGCTATCGACTTTCAGAGCGAGCAGGAGGCCGCCTTCGACGAGCGCGACCTGGCCGTGCTTCAGACCATGGCCGACCAATTGGCCGTCGCCATCGAAAACGCGCGCCTGCTGGAGCGGACGCAGCGCGCCGTCCGCGAGCTGGAAACTGCCTACGGAAAATACACGCTGGACGCCTGGCGCATGATGCAGCACGCCACCGACAAGCCGCTGGGGTATCGCTACCGGGGCATGGGGGTGGAACCGCTCAACGTATACCCGCAAGAGACGCGCGCCCCAGGTAAAGACGGCAGCTTCGCTGTGCCCATCAAGTTCCGGGACCAAGTCATCGGGCTGCTGAAGCTCCGCTCCGCCACCGGCGACGTCTCCCCGGAAACCCTCGAACTAGTCGAGGAAATCTCCGGCCGCCTGGGCATCGCGATGGAAAACGCGCGTTTGTTGGAAGCCACCCGCCAGCAGGCCGTCCGCGAGCAGACGTTGAGCCGCATCACCGCCAGCATTCGTGCCGAGTCGGAGATCGACCTCATTTTGGAGCGCGCCCTGGAGGAACTGGGGCGCGTTCTGGACGTCGAGCGCGCCGTCGCGCACATCGATCCGACGCAGAAAGGGGAGTAAGAGATGCCACAACGCTTCCAACCCACACAGACGCGCGCGCGCTGGTACCGCCCTGGCGACTGGCCCCTCTCGGTCAAGTTCTTCATCGGCCTGGTCTTGGTGGTCTCTCTGGCAGCCGGCATCACCAATTACGCCAGCGGCCGCGTTCTCCAAACTCAATTGCGGGAAGGAATCGGCACCGAGCTCGCCACGCTCGCCAGCTCCGAGATGAACTACCTGGCCGACATCCTCTCCGAACAGTTGTCCATCCTGAGCAGCATCGCCCGCATCCACTACATTCAGAGCCGCGTAGAGATCGCCAACGCCGGCTACCAGGGCGACGCAGAGGCTATCGTGGTGCAACTGGCAGAGACGAACGCGCAATGGCTGTCTTCCACCGATGACAGCGACATGGTGCAGGTCGTCATCGACCCGCGGCTAAATTTCGCTACGTTCCAACTCCAGGAGTACGTAGAGACGTTCCCTAACCACGTCAACCTGTTGCTCACCGACCAGTACGGCGGCGTCGTGGCGGCCACCCACCGCCCTTTCAATTACTACCAGGGAGAAGAAGCATGGTGGCAGGCCGCCTACAACAACGGCGCAGGCAGTTTCTACATCGGCCAACCTCAAGAAGATAGAGGCCTGGGCTATACGCTCGTGACGATGGCCGCGCCTGTGCTCTCTCCTGACAACGAGGTGATCGGCGTGGTGCGCACGTCATTCCGCATGCTCCCCATCTACCGCGCCGTCGACCGCGTTCAGCTCGGCGAAACCGGGCACCTGATTCTGGTTGACCAGGAAGGCACCATCGTCGCCGACCCCTACCTGGAACGGCGCGGCGAGAAGGTTCCGTTCAGTTGGCGCACGGAAGACCTGTTGCGGGGGGAGACCCACTGGGATGATCTGGTCGACAGCGACGGCACGCCGGTCTTGATCGGCCACGCCCCGATCACCGCGATCTCGCGGTTGGGAGCAGAAGCCGACACTGTGCGCGCGATGGGGTGGGTCGCCATCATCCAACAGGATGAAACGGAGGCCTACGCTCCTGTCGCGCGTACCGTCCGTAGCGGAATCCTTTCGGCTGCGGCGTTTGCCCTGGTCAGCGCGATCGTGGGGTACGTCGTCGTCCGCCGCACCATCATCCCCCCCATTACTGAGTTGGCCGAGACGGCCCGGCGCATGTCGGTGGGCGACCTGCTCGTCCGTGCGCCGATCCATTGGCACGACGAAATCGGCCTGCTGAGCGAAACCTTCAACTCGATGGCCGAACAGTTGCAACTGTCGATCACGCAACTGGAGCAGCGGGTCATCGAACGCACGCGCGACCTCCAACAACGCACCACGCAACTGGAGGCGGTCTCCCAAGTCGCCCGTGAGGCGGCCGCGATCCGCGATATCGACCAGCTCCTGGGCCACATCACCCGCCTCATCTCCGACCGCTTCGGGTTCTACCACTGCGGCATCTTCCTCCTGGACGACACCGGCGAATACGCCGTGCTGCAGGCCGCCTCCTCGGAAGGCGGGCAGCGTATGCTGGCCCGCGGCCACCGTTTGAGAGTCGGCAAGGTCGGCTTCGTGGGGTACGCTGCCGGTGCCGGCGAGACCCACGTCGCCGTCGACGTGGGCATCGATGCCGTCTACTTCGACAACCCCGACCTGCCCCTCACCCGTTCGGAAGTGGCTCTGCCACTCCTCGTGCGCGGGCGCGTGATCGGGGTGCTGGACGTCCAATCGACCGAAGAGGCGGCTTTCTCCGAAGACTACATCGCCATCCTGGAAACCCTGGCCGACCAGGTGGCTCTGGCCATCGAAAACGCACGCCTGGTCTCGGAAACCCAGCGCGCCCTGGAGAACGTGAGCCGCTACCGGGCCGAAGAAACCGCCGAGGGGTGGCGCAGGGTGTTGTCGCGCCGCGCTGCCGGCGTGACGTTTTACTACGACAAGACAGCCGTGCGCCCCATCGCCGCCGGCGGCGTCATTCCCCTGCTGGATGAGCACATCCCCACGCAGACGATGCTCATCACGCAGCCAGGCGACGTGTACGTGCTGTCGACGCCCGTCCACGTCTACGGGCAGCCCATCGGAGCACTCTCCTTCGAGGCCAAACACCCGTGGACCGCGGACGAGGTCGCGCTGATCGAATCCGCCGTCCAGCAACTCGGCCTGGCTCTGGAAACCGCCCGTCTGTTGGACGAGACCCGCCAGCGCGCCACGCGCGAGCAATTGGTCGGCGACGTCTCCACCCGTATGCGCCAGTCACTGGACCTGGAGACGGTGCTGGTCACCGCGGCGAGCGAAATGCGCCGGGCGCTGGGATTGGAGGACCTGGTGGTCCGCCTGGCCAGCCCCGAGTCGGACGACGATAGCGACAACGGAAGGGGGCAGTGATGGTCTCTCGCATCCGACAATTTTTCGCGCCGCCGGTCTTTGAAGGCGATGAAGATAAGACGCGCGCCGCGCGTCTGCTCAACAGTGTGCTGTGGGCGTTCATGGCCGCCATTGGACTGTATGGCATTGCCGTGTTTGCGCTGCCTAACCCCAGCGGAGCGTTCCCTCCGGTCATCTTTGCCCTGGTCGTGAGCATCGTGGCGATGGTTCTGATGCGCTCCGGCTACCTCCGGCACGCCAGTTGGTTGATTGCGGGAATGATGTGGATCCTTCTCACCGTGGTCGGATTCCTGTTCGGCGGATTGGAAAGCCCGGCGGTTTTCGGCTATATCGTGGTGGTCATTATCGCCAGCCTGCTTTCGGGTTGGCAGAATGCCACCGTCCTGACAGGGTTGAGCATTCTGTCCAGCCTGGCGATGTTGGTCGCTGCCAGCACCGGGGTGCTCCCCGCTCCGCGTGGCCCCAACCCGCCGCTGGCGCAATGGGCCGCTCTCTCCCTTTACACGGTCTTGGCTGCGGCACTGCTGGATATCGCTGCGCGCGGCCTCAACGATGCCCTGGCCCGTAGCCAGCTCTACGCGTCTCAATTGGAGGAGCAGCGCAACCAACTGGAAACGACCGTCGCCGAACGCACCCGCGCCCTGAGCCGCCGTGCCAGCTACCTCGAAACGACCGTCACCGTCGCGCGCGAAGCGACGGCGGTGCTGGACGATCCGCAGCGACTGATCGAGAAGACGGTCAACCTGGTCAGCGAGCGGTTCGGCTTCTACCACACCGGCCTCTTCCTGGCCGACGCTCGCAACGAGTGGGCCGAACTGCGTGCCGCTTCCAGCGAAGGCGGCCAGCGCATGCTGGCCCGCCACCATCGTCTACGCATCGGACAGGAGGGTATCGTTGGGTACGTCGTCGGCTACGGACGGCATCGCATCGCCCTCGACGTGGGCAAGGACGCGGTCTACTTCGACAACCCCGACATGCCGGAGACCCGCTCGGAGGTCGCCCTGCCGCTGCGCGTGCAAGATCACGTCATCGGCGCGCTCGACGTGCAGAGCAAGGAGCCCGGCGCGTTCACCGCAGAGGACGTCAGCTTCCTCCAGGCCCTGGCCGACCAGGTGGCGGTGGCGATCAACAACGCGCGTCTGTTCCAAGAGGTGCAGGAACGCGCAGAGGCGGAGCGGCGCGCCTACGGCGAGCTGAGCCGCGAAGCCTGGCAGCAATTGCTCCGTACGCGCGACGATCTGAGTTTCTTGGTCAAGGACGAAGGACTGCTCCCTGCCGGTGACGTGTGGCGGCCGGAGATGGAGCGCGCGCTCCACACGGGACAAGTCGCCCAGGGCGAAGGAAACAGCGTGGCGATCCCCATCAAAGCCCGCGGCCAGGTGATCGGCGTGATCGATGGACGCAAGCCCGAAGGCAGTGACGGGTGGATGCCCGAGGAGATCGATCTGCTTCAGGAACTGACAGAACGGCTCAACGTGACGCTGGAAGGCGCGCGTCTCTACCGCGAATCTCAGCGTCGTGCGGCCCAAGAGGCCCTGGTCGGCGAGGTCACTACCCGTATGCGCGAGACGCTGGACGTGAATGCCGTGTTGGAAACTGCCGTGCAGGAGATCAGCTCTGCCCTGGGATTGCTGGCCCTCGACGTGCGGTTGGGAGCTCGGCCTGGAGACCCCGGCAGGGCGGCTCAGGTGAATGAGGAACGGACAGATGAGCGTACAGAGTAGATTTGAACTGCACGAAGGCGGGTTGACTTGGCTGCGCAGCCAACGCCATCGCGTCATCAACATCTTGTTGGGGCTGGTCGTGGCCTTGGGTCCCTTCGGCCTGGCCGCCAGCGTGCTCAGATTCGTGCGCGAGGGTGTCAGTACGCCCACGATGTGGGTCTACCTGGTTGCCTACGTGACGATCATCGTTCTCTTCGTGTTTCGCCGTATTGGAGATGACCTGCGCGCGCTGGGCTTCATCTTAGTTATCTACGCCTTCAGCTTCTATTCCTTCTACAACGGCTGGTTGGTCAGCGGCGGGCGGCTCTTCCTCCTGACCATGGTCTCGGTCTCTTCTGTGCTGGTCAATCCGCGCGCCGGTTTTCACGCCGCGCTTCTGGCGTTTCTCACGTACATCGGTTTTGGGTTGGCCTTCGGCCTGGGGTGGCTGGACTTGCGCGGCCTGCCCGACCCGACCACGTTTTCGCCGATCTTTGTGGAGGGCATTGGCTTCGCCATGGTGATTGGATTGACGGTCGTCACGCCCTGGTTTTTCCAGCAGGCGCTGGCAGCCACCGCACGCGCCAACCAGGCGGCACAGGACGCCCGCGCGATGGCCGACCAGCGCGCCGAGGCGTTGGAGACTGCCAACGGCTTGATTGCCGCCCGCGCCGAAGCGATGCAGGCCATCTCCGACATCGCCCAGGAAGTGACGGCGGTGTTGAGCCTGCGGGACCTGCTCGTGCGCGCCGTGACGCTGATCAGCGAGCGCCTGGGGTTCTACCACACTGCGGTCTTCCTGCTGGACGAGGCGCGTGAGTACGCCGTTCTGCGCGCTGCCTCGTCGGCGGGGGGCATGGCGATGCAGGCCAGGGGATATCGCGTGCCGGTCGACGGGCCGAGCGTGGTCAGCTTCGTCGTCAACTATGGCGAGTCCCGCATCGTCGAGAACGCGGGCGCCAGCGCCGTTCATTTCGATCAACCGGACCTGCCGAATTCCCAATCGGCCATTGTCCTGCCGCTCAAGGCGCGCGGCGAGATCATCGGCGCTCTCGACGTCCAGAGCACCACGGCGGCGGCCTTTTCGCCCGAGAACGTGATCGTGCTCCAGACCTTGACGAATCAGATCGCGACGGCCATCGACAACGCGCGCCTGCTCGCCGAGACACAGCAATCGCTGGAGACGGCGCGCCGTGCCTACGGCGACGTCACCCGCCGGGCGTGGCAGGAGATGCTGCGCCAGCGCACCGACCTCAGCCGGCGGTACGATCCCCAGGGCGTCCTTCCCAGCGACGACCAGTGGCGTGCAGAGATGGTGCAGGCCGCCGAAACGGGACAGGTGGTCGTCGCTTCTGGAAACGGCACGACGGCTGCCACGGTGCCCGTGCGGGTGCGCGGGCAGGTGATCGGCGTGCTGGATGCCCACAAACCGGCAGGCACGGGTGCCTGGACGACGGAGGAAATCGCGTTGCTGGAGACGCTGGCCGACCAGTTGGGCATCGCCCTCGACAGTGCGCGGGCGCACGAAGATACCCAACAACAGGCCATTCGCGAGCAACTGGCGCGTGAGATTACGGATAAGATGCGTCGCGCTGTCGATATGGACACGCTCTTACAAACGACGGTTCAAGAGATGGCCGACGTGCTGGGGCTGTCGCACGCTTTTGTTCAATTGGGCACGCTGCGCACGCCAACCGGAGGGCAGGGTGCGCCTTGACGTAGGCGGCGTCGAGATGAACGGAAATAGGCGCATGACCCAGTCAAAGACGGCATTCCCGCGCACCCCCGCCTTCGCGGGGGCAGGCGCGGGAATCCAGAAAATGTAGATCACGCTTTCAGCGTGACGCCCGCTCGGCGCGGGTCCACGACCCGCGCCACCGCCGGGTCACGGACCCGGCGGGAGCAATAACGTCGGCTATTTTC
>JAFGOJ010000241.1 GCA_016926575.1 Anaerolineae bacterium
ATGAACGAAATCAAATATTACTCAACCGTAGGCTTCCTCTACCCCTACGACATCCGCTACGACGCCGGCGACCGCGCCTTCTGCAACCCCCTCCCCGACGGCGCAGTCCAGTTCCGCCTCCTCACCCAGCACGGCTTCACCGCAGCGACGCTCGTCTACAACGACGGCGCGGTCCACGGCGCGCCGATGCGCGTTGCCGCTCAAGACCGCCGCTTCCTCTACTGGGAAACGACCATCCGCCCGGCCCGCCCCACGCTCTCCTACTCCTTCGCCCTCAAAACACACACCGACCACGTCGTCTACTTCTGCAAACACGGCATCGACCACGCCGTCGAACCGCTCGACCGTTGGCAGCTCGACATGGCCCGGTTCCAACCCTTCTCTACCCCCGCCTGGATGGACGGCGCAGTGGTCTACCAGATCTTCCCCGAGCGCTTCGCCAATGGCGACCCCACCAACGACCCGCCCGGCACCGTCCCCTGGGGCTCCCCACCCCGCTGGCTCGAGTTCCAGGGCGGCGACCTGCACGGCATTGCTACCCGCCTCGACTACCTGCACGACCTGGGCGTCGACGTGATCTACGTCAACCCGATCAATACCTCCCCCTCCACCCACAAGTTCGACGCCGCCGACTTCTACCACGTCGACCCGGCCTTCGGCGGCGACGCGGCGCTCCACGAACTGGTCGCCGCACTCCACGCCCGCGATATGCGCCTCATCGTCGACGCCTCCTTCAACCACTGCCACCCCTCCTTCTTCGCCTTCCAGGACGTGCTCCACCACGGGCCGGACTCCCCCTACAGCGACTGGTTCACGATCTATGAATACCCCATCGTCGTCCGCTACCGGCCCCACGCCGCGCCGGACGTCGCCGACCACATGCAACGCCAATACATCGCCTGGCTGCACGACTTCCAGGCCCTCACCGGCATCCCGCTCGAACCCGTGCCCGGGGAAGGGCCGCTGGTCGAACCCACCTACCTGGCCTGGTACGGCGTACTCGATATGCCCAAACTCAACCAACGCAACCCCGAAACGCGTGCCTATTTCCTCGACGTCGCCGCCCACTGGCTGCGCGAATTCGACATCGACGGCTGGCGCATGGACGTCGCCCGCCACATCGAACCCGATTTCTGGACCGACTTCCGCCGCGTGACCAAAGCGGTCAAGCCGGAGTGCTTCCTGCTGGCCGAGATCTGGGGCAACACCGCCCCCTGGCTCCAGGGCGACCAGTTCGACGCCACGATGAACTACATCTTCCGCGATATGTGCGTCGACTACTTCGCCCGCGCCGACATGGACACGCCCACGTTCCTCGACGGCCTCACCCGTATGCTCTTCCTCTACGCCCCCCAGGTCACCGCCGTCTCCCATAACCTCCTCTCCAGCCACGACGTGGAGCGCTTCCTCCACGTCGCCGGAGAAGACGTGCGCCGCCTGCGCCTGGCCACGCTGCTCCAACTGACCCTCCCCGGCGCACCCGGCATCTACTACGGGGACGAAATCGGCATGAGCGGCGCGAACGACCCCGACTGCCGGCGCGCCTTCCCCTGGCACGCGCCGGAGACGTGGGACCAAGAGATGCTGGAAACGACCCGCACGCTGACCCGCCTGCGCCGGGCGCACCCCGCCCTACGCCACGGAAGCTGGCGTGCGGTGTGGGTGGGAAACGACGCCTTTGCCTTCGAGCGCCGTACTGAAGGGGAACGCATCCTCGTGCTGATCAACCGCGGCCCATCGTTGCAGCAGCTCACCCTGCCGCTCCACACACAAACAGCCGCCGTGCTGTGGGGAGATGCCACGGCGGCCGTCGAGGAAGAAACACTCGTCGTCCACAACGTCCCGGCCTGGGACGGCCTTATTCTTGCGGTCTGACGACCCCCAACTCGCCGGTGAGGCCCACGATGGGCAGCCGTACCACGAAGCGGCTGCCCCGCCCCACCACACTCTCGGCCCACACCGTCCCGCCGTGCAGTTCGACCATCTCCTTGACGATCGCCAACCCCAACCCCATCCCGCCATAGCGGCGCGTCATGTGGCCTTCTACCTGCTCGAACCGGTTGAAGATGCGCTTCATGGCCTCCTCGGGGATGCCCACCCCCGTATCGGTCACGATGACCTCGGCCTGCCCCTGCAACCGGTTGACCCCCACGCGCACCTTGCCTCCCCAGGGCGTGAACTTCACCGCGTTCGAGAGCAGGTTGTCCAGCACCAGGCGCAGCTTGGTGCGGTCGGCGCTGATGAGCAACGGAGCAGAGGGCGTCTCGACGTGCAAATTCACGCCGTTCGCCTCGGCCAGGGAGCGATACGCGTTGCACGCGTCGACCACCTCATCACGCAGGTCGAACCGTTCCGCCACCAGCTCCACCTCCCCGGTCTCCAGGTAGCGCAGGTTGAGCATCGTCTCGATGATCTGCCGCAGCCGGGTCGCCGCGCGCCACACGACGTCCAACTGCGGCCCGGCCTTTTCTCCCAACTGCTCCCGCAGCACGCTGGCGTATCCCAGGATCAGACTCAGCGGCGTGCGCAGCTCGTGCGAAGCGATGGAGATGAAATCCGACTTCAGGCGGTCCAACTCGCCCAACTGCTCGTAGGCCGAGCGCAGCGCTTCGACCAGGCGCGCGTTCTCGATCGCCGTCGCCGCCTGCGCCGCCAGCGCGCTCAACGTCCCGGCATCCTCCAGGCTGAACGGCCGCCCGTCCTGCTTGTTGATCGCCTCCAACACCCCAATGCTGTGCTGCTTGATCAGCAAGGGAACGGCCAGCAGGGACTGAACGTCGATGCCGATCTGCTGCCCCACCTGGTCGTAGTGCCGCTTGTCGCTCTGCGTGTCGGCGACGATGAGCGGTTCGCCGCTGAGGAACACCGAGCCGGCGATGCTGCCTTCGACGGGCACGGGGATGTCGAACAACTTGCCACTGGGGTCGCTGCTCGCAGCCCGGAAGCGCAGCTCACCGCTGCGCCGGTCCAGCAGCAGGATCGAGACCGACGCGCTCGCGGTCAGGTCCGCCGCCAGCGCAACGATCTTGTGCAACAGCGGCTCCAGCGCCACCGTAGACGTCAACTCGCGGCTGATCTCCAGCACGTGCTCCAACTGCGCCAGCGTGCGTTGTAGCGCCTCGTTCGTCTGCCGCAGCTCGACGATCACCCACTGGTCCGCATCGCGCAGGCGCGCCGACAGCTTGCCCAGGATGTGCATCGACAGCGACGGGCTGCGCCCCAGCACCTGCAAGAACGCGTCCTGGCCGATCTCCAAAATCACGGACGGTTCGACCGCCCGGATCGTCGCAGAGCGCATGCCCTGCTGGAAAAACGCCATCTCGCCGAAGAACTCGCCCGGCTCGAACGTGTTCAGCAGCACCTCGCCCGCCTCTTCGATCTGTTTGAGCACATCGACCCGCCCGGAGGAGACGACGAACAAAGAACTGCCCGCGTCGCCCTCGTGGCAAATCACCTCGTCCTTCAGAAACGTCCGCACTATCGTCGCGTTCGCCAGCTCGTCCAGATGTTCATCGGAGAGGTCGCTGAGAATGGCCCCCAAAATCAACTTGATGTTCCGCTCGGAAAGCTTCTGCTTGCTATTCATCGCACCCCTCCATTTCCGACAGACACCGCTCGATCTCAGCGCCCGGTTCGAGCCCCGGCGCTCCCTGCCGCCACCCGCCCAGGAACTCGACGTTCCCCGCCGGGCCGCGCAGGGGAGAACGCATCACGCCCAACAGTCCAAACCCCAACCCCGCCACGGCCCCGGTCACTTGCTCCAACACCGCGCGGTGGACCTGCGGATCGCTCACCACCCCACCCTTGCCCACCTGACCGCGCCCCGCCTCGAACTGCGGCTTGATCAACGCCACGATGTGCCCCTCAGGGCGCAGCCAGCGCACCGCCGCCGGGAGAACCAGGCGCAAGGAGATGAAAGAGACGTCGGCGGTAATCAGGTCGACCGATTCCGGCAGGCGTTCCAGGTACCGCGCGTTCGTGCGCTCCAGCACCACGACCCGCGCGTCGTTGCGCAGCCGCCAGTCCAACTGCCCGTACCCCACGTCGACGGCGTAGACCCGCGCCGCACCGCGCTGAAGCAGGCAGTCGGTGAACCCGCCGGTCGAAGCGCCCACGTCGGCCACAGCCCACCCGCGAACGTCCACCCCAAAACGGGCCAGCGCCGCGTCGAGCTTCTCCCCCCCGCGACTGACGAAACGAGGCTGAGCCGCCAAATCGAGCGCAGCGTCCACCGCCACCATCCGCCCCGGCTTGTCAGACACCGCCCCGTCGACCTTCACGTCGCCGGCCATAATCAGCCGCTGCGCCTGCGCCCGGCTCTCGGCCAACCCGCGCGCCACCAACAGCCGGTCCAACCGTTCCTTCTTCACCAACTAAAGAATACTCCAGACGGGCCATTTGGTCAAGCGCTTGCCCAAACGCCCCCAATCTGGTATCATTTCTCTGCGTAGGACCACCACCAACGGGCGAAAACGGCGGCGAGGCCCAAGTTGTCACTCCCACGTATCCCCGCTTTCGCGGGGACAGGCGCGGGAATCCACTGGTCGCGGGGTTGGATGCCCGCTTTTCCCGCTTGCGTGGGAATGACAGCGGGCATGACGGCCGGATGAGCGGTTATTTTCGGAACAGTCGCCACGGCTTTAGGCCGCGTAGCGGCCCGGCCACCACAAAGGGCAGAAAATGCCCACCCTCCCGCAGGTTTGGAACCTGCGGGAGGGTGAAGGCCG
>JAFGOJ010000242.1 GCA_016926575.1 Anaerolineae bacterium
CCGCCGGTGATACGCAGCCCCTCGACGGTCGGAGCGATGCCGCTGCCCCCGATGACGATGACGCGCCCGCCGCCCTCGGCGTCGAGCGTGGTGGGATAGAGGTCGGGATCACGTGCGGTGAAGTCGGCGTTCCACCCACCCTGGAGGGTGAGGGTTTTGCTGAGGATAACCGTCTGCGTCATCCCCGCGCGGGCGGTGACGCCGGTGCAGTAGCCAGACACGCGCACGACATCGCTGGGGACAGTGCCGGCGTCGACCGCAGCCTGGACCGTGGTGTATGGGGTATCGTTGAGACGCACGCGGCAGTCGGCGCGGGTGGCGAACGACCAAACCGGGCCCGCGGTTGTCAGACTGTACGCGTCGGTGGCGACGACTTGCCATGAGTAGGTGGTGTTTTCAAGCAAGGGGGCCGGTGAGCAAGTCGCAGAGGTCGTGTCGTCACAAATCAACGTGGTCGGCGTTCCGCCTCCCTCGTCCAAATAGACATCGTAGGTGACGGCGTCGCCGTCGGGATCGCCACCGGCCCACGCCAGGGTGATGTCGAGCGGCTGATCGATTGCGCCATCGGCGGGTGAAGGGGCAGCAGGTACATTGGGTGGAACTGTCGTCGTGAAGGACCAGGTCTCGCTACTGGAGTTGGTCAGGCTGTGGGCGTCTGTGGCGACGACGCGCCAGTAATAGGTGGTATTGGGTGCCAGAGTGCCAGGGTCGCAGGTCGCAGTGGTTGCATTGTCGCAAAGGAGCAGGTCGGGCGTGGTGTCACCTGCCTCGAAATAGACGTCATAGGTGACGGCATCGCCGTCGGGATCGCCACCAGCCCACGTCAGGGTAGGGGTGAGAGGCTGGCCCGTTGCGGCGTCGGCTGGGCTGGGTGTGTTGGGATTGTAGGGCCGGCGCGAGGTCATAAAGCGCCACACCGGGCCCGCAGCGCTTGCACCATGCTCGTCTTGAGCGATAACTTGCCAGTAGTAGTACAAACCGGGGGACAGGTCAGTGATGGTACAACTCGTGGCGGTGACGTCGTCGCAGCGAAGGACATCCGGCGTGCTATCGCTAGATTCAGCGTAGACGTCGTAGGTCACCGCATCGCCGTCGGGGTCGCCGCCGCTCCACGTCAGCGTGATCGCAGTGACAGGCTGGTTCTGTGCCTCGTGGACCGGGCTGGGGGTAGCGGGTTCGTCGGGCGGGTCGTTGGGCGTGGCGGTGGTGAAGGACCAAACCGGGCCGGTCGCCTGTGCGCCGTGCTCGTCGGTGGCAACAACGTACCAGAAATAGGTCGTACCGGTAGACAAGGGAGCAGGGGAGCAAGTCGCAGAGAGAGCAGCAGCGCAAAGGAGCGCGTCGGGCGTGGCGTCACCCGCCTCGAAATAGACGTCATAGGTGACGGCGTCGCCGTCGGGATCGCCGCCGCTCCAGTTCAAGGTCAATGTGGTCGGCTGGCCGGTCGCGCCATTGGCAGGCGTGGGCGTAGCAGGCACGTTGGGCGGGCGGTTGGGCAACACGCCGCCATAGTCGCGCAGCGTGAGCGGTAGGAAGAGGTAGGCCGTGGTATGGAAGTCGACCCAGGCGGCGATGGCGCTCTCCAGCGCGGTGGTCGAGACGGCGGTAACGCCGATCTGGTAGTCGGCCCCGCCGCGAAAGGCGGTCACGGCAAAGGCCGTGCCGCCGACCGGCGTCGCGTTGGCGCGGTAGTAGGTGCCTCCGTCGCGCCGCAGGTAGACGTTGTAGCCGACCAGGCCGGCGCTGGGACTGGGGCTCCAGCCGACCTCCAGCGCCGCGGCCCCGTCCTGGCCGACCGTCGGCGCGCCGGGCGGCGAGGGGAACGCCGGTCCGGCATGGGTGTCGATCTGCCCGGCGACGGTGGGCTGGGCGGAGAGGACGCGGGTGAAGGGCAGCGTGTGGTCGGGGGCGGCGACGCTGTAAGCCAGGGTGTAGGTGCCCACGTCCTGCCCGCGCACGGTGATGGTGTAGGCGCCGTTGCCCTCCAGCCCGTCGACCAGGATCGCCTCGTGGCTCTCTTGGTCCCCGGCGAAGTAGGTGCTATTGGGCACGTTGCTCTCGGCGCCGGTGGGGTTGCCGCTGCCGTCATAGAGCAGGCCGGTGTGGTTGCCCACGCTGTCGTAGAGGTGAACGTCGGCCGGGCTGCCCAGCCAGATCACCAGCTGCTCTAGCAGCGAGAGCTCCTGTCCCTCGGGCACGACGCTCTCCAGGCAGAAATTGGCGCGGTCGGTGATGCAGTAGACGTCGTCGGCACTGGCGTGGAGGCCGGAGGCGGTCTGCCAGATACCACTGACGACGACCAGGTTGCGCGGGTCGGGCAAGATCGAGCCGTGCGGGATGCGGACGGGGATTTCAACGTTTTCGCCGGGGGCGCGGACAAAGAGCAGGTCGTCGTCGCCATCGCGGGCGCGCCGGTCGACGACGCCGAGCGTGCCGTAGGCGCTGCCGTGGGTGTGGTTGTCGACCAGCGCCGGTAGCGGCTGCCACATTGCGCCTTCGATGATTGGGAAGCGCGGGCTGCGTGAATAGGGCCGGTCCTCCGCCAGGCCGTCTGAATCGTCAAGGTCAAAGTAGTAAAGAGCGTAGGTCCCCTCATCGTCGTCGAACCAGGTTCCGGCAATCGTACCGCGCATCAGGTAGGGCTGGCCGGTGGTGGGAAAGTCGCTGCCGGCGGGAAAGTCGAGGCCGACGAGTGCCCCGCCGGCCCACGGCAGGTCGACGCCCAGATAGACCTGGGCGCGGCCGTCGGTGAACGTCTCGACCAGGTGACTGACGGCATAGGCTTTGCCAAAGACCAGCAGCATTTCCGGATGGCTGGTAAAGAGTACGGTGAGCGCCTCGTGTATCTGGTGGAGAAAGTCGAGCGCGGTCAGGGCATCGGCCATGCCAAAGGTGAAATCCCAGGTGGCGATGGGCATAGCGCGGATGGTCA
>JAFGOJ010000243.1 GCA_016926575.1 Anaerolineae bacterium
CGGGCGGCGGGGCGGACTGCGGTCCGCCCCGAACGCGAAGATGTTATTTTCGAAGTAGTCCAATAAGCAAATTGTAGCGTCTGGGCCAGGAAAAGTCAACATTTACAGACAGTTTCTCCAACATTGCAGGATACACGTAACGGGTTATAATTGGCACCCATGAAGATCACGATACTAGCCATCGGTACACGCGGCGACGTCCAACCCCTGGTCGCCCTGGGGCAAGGCCTGTGCGCCGCCGGGCATCACGTGACGCTGGCCGCCCCCGAAAACTACGCCTCCTTGGTCCACAACACGCCGATCGACTTCGTCAAACTCCCCGTCGACCCACAGGCCTTGCTGAAGACCGAGTTGGGCATGGGGCTAATCGACACCGGTTACAACGTCGCCATACTGACGCGCAAGATGATCCGCGCATTGGAACCGATCGGCGAGCGCTCGCTGAGCGTGATGTGGGACGCCTGCCAGGGTGCAGACGTGATCGTCTACTCGATCCTGGCCCTGCCGGCCCACTTCTTCGCAGAGCGGCTCGGCATCCCGGCCTTTCTGGTCTGCCTCCAACCGCTGTACCGCACGCGCGATTTCCCCAGCATCTTCGTGCCCTTCGGTGCACGGCTGACCGGCCGCGCCAACTGGATGACCCACTTGCTGGTCGAGCAGGTCTTCTGGCAATCGACCCGGCCGACCGTCAGCCAGTGGCTGCAAAACCTGGGGCCGTTCAAAGCCCCCTACCTGGGCCCCTTCCGGCAGATGCACTTGCAGCAGCACCCGATCCTGTGCGGATTCAGTCCGGCCGTCGTGCCCAAGCCGCGCGACTGGGGAAACAGCGTCACAGTGACGGGGTATTGGTTCCTGAACCAGGCGCACGAATGGCAGCCGCCGCAAAAGCTGGTCGATTTTCTCGGCGCCGGCCCGCCCCCCATCTGCGTGGGATTCGGCAGCATGAACGCGTTCTCCCTGGAAGAGCGCATCTCCGTAGCCCTCGATGCCATCGCCCGCTGCGGGCAGCGCGCCATCCTGTTGACCGGCTGGAGCGGCGTGAGCAACAGCGCCCTGCCCGACGACGTCTTCGCCATCGACCAGGTGCCCCACGACTGGCTCTTCCCTCAGGTGAAGGCGGTGATCCACCACGGCGGCGCGGGCACCACCGCCGCCGTGCTCAGATCCGGCGTGCCGTCGATCGTCGCGCCCTTCTTCTTCGACCAGTTCTTCTGGGGCCGGCGCGTGGCCGCGTTGAACGTGGGGCCGACCCCTATCCCCTGGAAATCGCTCTCGGTGGACGCGCTGAGCGGCGCGATTCGACAGACCACCGACAACCTCACACTGCGCTACCGGGCCATCGCGTTGGGCCAGCGCATCCGCGCCGAAGACGGCGTGGGGCACGCTGTCCAGGCCATCGAACGCCACGTGAGCGCCGCCCCACACTGGCAGCACCGCCCTGTGCCATTCGGCAATCTGTACCTATGAAAAGCGCCGCTCTTGCGAGCGGCGCTTGGGTCTCCCAGCCAACTACGCGCGAGCGCTTAGGGCTTCCACACTTCCCAGACCTTGCCGACCAACGCCGGTCCGGGCTTCAACGTCACTTGACCCGGCTCCCAGCCAGACGGGGTGACCTCACCGGTCTTCGCCACGTGCTGGAATGCCTTGACTTGACGGATCAATTCCGCCGGGTTCCGCCCCACCTCGGGCGTCAACACTTCCATGGCCCGGACCACGAAATCGGGATCGATGATGAACCGCCCGCGGATGTCTACCCCCGCGGCCGCGTCGTACACCCCATAGACCGTGCCAATCTTTCCCCCGGCGTCGGAGAGCATCGGGAACGGCACCCCACCCTCGACCATCTTCGACAGTTCTTGTTCTTGCCAGATCTTGTGCACAAACCGGCTGTCGGTGCTCAGAGACAGCACCTCGACACCCAACGCCTTGAACTCACCGTAAAGGGCGGCGACCGCCGCCAATTCGGTGGGTCAGACAAAGGTAAAGTCACCTGGATAGAAGCAGATGACGACCCACTGGCCCTTGTAATCCGACAACTTGACCGGTTTGAACCCTTCTCCGGCCACGAACGCCGTCGCTTCGAAATCCGGGGCTTCCTTCCCAACCTGCGCTTGCATTCTGACGACCTCCTTTATCGGTTGTGCCTCACTGGCTGTAGCTGCGGGAACCGGTGCAATGATCGGTCCCTTGACGGGTTGAACACATCCATCTTTCATCTCTGCCATTCAATGCCTCCTTACAAGTGATTTTGAACCCATACGCCTCGCGTTGCAATCCACTTCAGCGCGGATTGCTCTTCTGGCAAGTGGGACAATAGCCGTAGAACGTCACCTGGTGGCGCACAATCCGGTAGCCTGCCGCCGCTGCCTGAGGCAGCTCCAACGCCTCGAACGACTGATCGACGTCCACTAAAGCGTGGCAGCCCAGGCAAAACAGGTGGTGGTGGTTGCCCGTTTCGGTGTCGTAGCGCATCGCACTGCTGCTCACGTCCTCCACTTCGACCAGTTCCCCCAGCGCGACGAGCTCGCGCAGCGTGTTGTACACCGTCATGCGGGAGATGTCCGGCAGCCCCTCCTGCACGCGCCGGTAGACCTCCTCGGCAGACGGGTGCACGGCCCCTTCCGCCAAGGTCTCGAAAATAGCACGCCGCTGCGGCGTGATCTTCAATCCCTGTTGGCGAAACAGTGCAACCATGTCTTCGGCTGATTTCATCGGTATAACCTTGCCTATACGAGTTACTAAACAGTAACCAGTATAAACTAATTTTCCAATTCTTGCAACTAGCGGAGTTTCTTCAACGCCTGCGCCACAGACGCGCCGTCGTGCAGGATGCTGGCAATGGCAGACACCAGCTTGTCGGGATGGGGATGGCGCCAGATGTTGTTGCCCATGGCCACGCCCGCGCCGCCGCTGTCGACGCTCTCCTTGACCACTCTCAGGACGTCCTCGTCGCTGTCCATCTTCGGCCCGCCCAGGATGACCACCGGCACGTAGCAGTTCTCCACGACCATCTTGAACGTGTCGGGGCTGCCGGTGTAGAAGGTTTTGACGAAATCAGCACCCGCCTCGGCCCCCACCCGCGCGCCCGCGGCGATCTTTTCCGGCGTGTGAAACTCCGCACCGCCCTGGAACCCACCGGGGATCGTCTCGGCCAGGAAGGGCATCTGCCAGCGATTGCACGCGTCGCCCGTGCGGAAGGCATACGACACGCTGTTGGGATCGGACGCCAGCCAGGGGTAGATCATACGCTTGATCCCGTCGGCGCTGATGGCGAGCGCCGCTTCGACCGCCTCCTCCGCCTCGGGGTCGTCGTTGCGTAGGGTCACGATCAGGCCGCACCCGGCCAGCACCTCGGCGAAGTGCCGCGCAGTGCCGAAGGTGGTCATCACCGCGTCGGCTCCCCCGGCCACGACCTTGCGAATCGTCTCGCCCGGATCGATCATCCCCGGCAGTGGCTTATCGCTGAACGAGGCGTGGTCCATCGCCACGATCAGAATTCGGCCATCCTCCCGGAACAAGTGGTGCATGCGTCTTTTCATCGACTTTCTCCTTTCATCGTTAGGTGCTCCCATCATA
>JAFGOJ010000244.1 GCA_016926575.1 Anaerolineae bacterium
CTTCAGTCGCCAGGCGCGACAGAATGTCTTAAGCTTTGCTCAATCCGGGGGTTGATGGGGATGCCCTCTTTCGCTTCGAAAGCCCCATTGGCCCGAAATTTGACAAAGGCTCGTTTCGCGGTATAATGTTGGTTTAACACAATACGAAAAAGACTGCGAACAGGAGTAGTAGGCCATCCTCTCAGCGAGCCGGGAAAAACCAGGTGGAAGCCCGGCCATCGGCGCCCCGGAGGAGCGCCCCGCAAGGCTGAACTCGCCTGGGAGTTGCGCCGGTGAACTCAATAGCCGGCGACGTCTCGCCCCCGTTAACGGGCCTCAGAGGTGGAGCCTTCTCTGCATGGGATGCGCTCCAATCAGGGTGGTACCACGGAGTGCCCCTTCGTCCCTGAGACGAGGGGGCTTTTTCTTTGGCTGAAGGAGTGAACTGTGAAGCACGTAGAAAAGGTCACTTTCAACCGACTGTTTTGGCAACGCACATAAATCAGCGTCCCAAAAAGAGAAATTATTATTGAGGAGGAAATAATGACCACCGACTACATACCCCAAGACATCGAATTGAAATGGCAACAGAAATGGGAGGCAGACGGGCTCTACCGCTCCGTCATCGATCCCAAGAAGCCCAAGCATTACGCCTTGACGATGCTCCCCTACCCCAGCGGCGACCTGCACATCGGCCACTGGTACGCCATGGCCCCCAGCGACGTCCGCGCGCGCTATATGCGCATGCAGGGCTATAACGTGCTCTTCCCCATCGGCTTCGACGCCTTCGGCTTGCCCGCCGAGAACGCCGCCATCCAGCGCAGCATCCACCCGCACACGTGGACTATGTCCAACATTGAAAAGATGCGCCGTCAGTTTCGCACGATGGGCACGATGTTCGACTGGGAACGCGAAGCGGTCTCTTGCCTGCCCGGCTACTACCGCTGGACCCAGTGGTTCTTCCTCAAACTGTACGACATGGGCCTGGCCTACCGCAAGAACTCACCGGTCGATTTCTGCCCGCAGTGCAACACCACCCTGGCCCGCGAGCAGGTCTGGGGCGACGACCGCCACTGTGAGCGCTGCAACACGCCGGTGATCAAGAAGGAACTGGAACAGTGGTTCTTGCGCACGACCGCATACGCAGAGGAACTGCTCGACTTCTCCCAAATCGACTGGCCCGACCGCGTGGTGACGATGCAGACCAACTGGATCGGCCGCAGCGAGGGCGCCGACGTCACGTTTGTGACCGAAACGGAGGACCCCATCGTCGTCTTCACCACCCGCCCAGACACGCTGTGGGGCGCGACGTTCATGGTGTTGGCCCCGGAACACCCGTTGGTGGAGAAGCTGACCACGCCAGAGCGCGAAGACGCGGTGCGCACCTACCAGCACCAGGCCGCCCGCCAGAGCGAAATCGAACGCATGTCCACGGAGAAGGAAAAGACCGGCGTCTTCATCGGCGCGCACGCCATCAACCCGGTCAACGGGGCGCACATCCCCATCTGGATCGCCGACTACGTGATGATGACCTACGGTACCGGGGCGATCATGGCCGTTCCGGCCCACGACGAGCGCGACTTCGCCTTCGCCCTCAAGTTCGGCCTGCCGATCATCCCCGTCATCGACCGGCCCGACGGGATGGCCAAGTCGTTCGTGCTGAACGGCACGGCGGACGTGGAACCGCTGGCGCAGGCACTGCGCGCGGCGTCCATTCCCTTCTTCGAGAAGGGCGGGTCGCTCTACGTGACGCTGGCGGCGGAGCAGATCGACGCCTACGTCGAACTGGCAGAACGGCACGTCCGACCCGGCTGCTGGATCGAGGTGGTCGGCGCACGCTGGGCCTTCGTCTTCGACGACGGCGCGGTGCCCTTCGACGGCGTCGCAGCCGACGCAGCCATCCTGGCGCGCTGCCAGGCCCTGGAACCGTCGGTGGCCGACAAACGCACGGTGATGGAGCTGCTGTGGGACGTGGAATTCTACCGCGACGTGCTCTTCCATCACGAGTATGGGACCATGATCAACTCCGCGTCGTTCACCGGCACGCCCGGCAACGAGGCGGTGCAAAAGGTGACGGCATGGCTGGAAGAAAGGGGCGTGGGCACGTTCGCCATCAACTACAAGCTGCGCGACTGGCTGATCAGCCGCCAGCGGTATTGGGGCGCACCGATCCCCATGGTCTACTGCGACGCCTGCGGCATCGTCCCCGTGCCCTACAAAGACCTGCCGGTGTTGCTGCCCGAGGACGCCGAGTTCCTGCCCACCGGCGAAAGCCCGCTCAAGTACCACGCGGGTTTCCTGCACACCACCTGTCCCCAGTGCGGCGGCCCGGCCAAGCGGGAGACGGATACCATGGACACCTTCGCCTGCTCGTCCTGGTACCACTACGCCTACCTGAGCCCGTACTACAAGGAGAGTGAACCCGCCCATCCCGATTCGCTGCCCTTCGACCCCGAGGAAGGCGCGTATTGGCTGCCGGTGGACGTCTACACGGGCGGCATCGAACACGCCACCATGCACCTGATCTACACGCGCTTTTTCACGATGACGATGCGCGATATGGACCTGGTCGATTTCGACGAGCCGATGCTCAAGCTGCGCAACCAGGGCATCATCCTGGGCGAGGATAGCGAGAAGATGTCGAAGAGCCGCGGTAACGTCATCGCGCCCGACGAACTGGTAGCCGGTTATGGAGCAGATACGGTACGCGGCTACTTGATGTTCGGCTGGCGGTGGGACTTGGGCGGGCCGTGGGACAGCCACGGCATCGACGGCGTGTGGCGCTGGCTGCAACGCGTGTGGGCCCTGGTGCTGGAACTGGGCGAAGATCAGGGCGCGCCCACCGCAGGCGAGGTCGCCGACCTGCGCCGGTGGACGCATAAGACCATCGGACGCGTGACCGAAGATATGGAAGCCTTCACCTTCAACACGATCATCGCCCGGCTGATGGAACTCACCAACGTGATGGCGAAGGCCAAGCAGACCGCCGTGTACGGGTCGGCGGCGTGGGAAGAAGCCATCGAAACGCTGATCCTGCTGCTGGCCCCCTGCTGCCCGCACATCGCCGAAGAGATGTGGATGCGCACGGGACACCCGTACAGCGTCCACCTGCAAGCCTGGCCCGCCTACGACGCCGGCCTGGCCGCCGACCAGGTGATCACGCTGATCGTGCAGATCAACGGGAAGGTGCGTGCACGCATCGACGCGCCGGCCGACATCTCCGAGGCGGACGCGCGCGAGGCCGCCCTGACGGACGAGAACGTGCGGCGCTACATCGAGGGGCGCGAAATTCGCAAGTTCGTCTACGTGCCGGGGCGGTTGGTGAATATCGTGGTGTAAACGTCGGTAGGGGCGCGATTAAATCGCGCCCCTAC
>JAFGOJ010000245.1 GCA_016926575.1 Anaerolineae bacterium
GTCCCGCCCCAGCGCAGCGCGGTCTCGCCGATGATGCGCCCCCGCTCGCCAACGGTAATCAACACGTCGACCACTTCGATGGCCCGCATGCCCACCTTCTCGTGGCCAGCCCGTTCCTGCTCGCCCAGTTCCAACATATCCCCGAGCACAGCGATCTTGCGCCCCTCGAGTTCATCCAGCAGATTGAGCGCGGCGATGGTCGAAGCCGGGCTGGCGTTGTAGGTATCGTCCAAAATCGTCGCGCCGCGCGGGCCGGGCACCGCCACCAGCCGCAGTTGAGATGACGGCGCGTGCAGCCCCTCGACGATCTCCTGCCACGTCAGCCCCTCGACCAGCCCAATCGCCGCCGCCCGCAGCGCGGTGTGCACCGAGTGGCGGCCCAGCAGCGGCACGCGCACGTGCAGCGTCTCGCCCTGGTAATGAAGCTGGAAGCGCACACCCTCCAACCCCAACCCTTCGATCACGCTCGCCCGCAGGTCCGCCTTGGGCGACAGGCCGTAGGTAAAGACCCGCGCCACCGTCGACGCCTGCATGCCCATCACGCGCGGGTCGTCGCAGTTGAGAATCGCCACCCCCTCCGGAGCCGCCGGCAGCGCCGACACCAGCTCCGTCTTCGCCTGGACGATGCGATCCATCGACCCGGCCCGTTCCAGGTGCACCGGCCCAATAATGGTCACCACGCCCACGTGCGGCAGCGCGATGCGCGCCAGTTGGGAGATCTCTCCCACGTCGTACATGCCCATCTCCAAGACAACCCGCTCGTGTTCCGCCGTCAACTGGAGCAGGGTCAAGGGCAAGCCAATCTCGTTGTTGAACGAGCGCTCGCTTTTGAGCGTCCTGTAGCGCTGCGCCAGCACGTCTGCCGCCAGTTCCTTGGTCGTGGTCTTCCCCACACTGCCCGTGATGCCGATGACGCGCGGCGTGTGGCGGCGACGCCAAAAGGCGGCCAGCTTCTGCAGCGCGTCGAGCGTGCTGGACACTTGCAGCGCCAGCGGAAACTGCCACGCCTGCGGGAACTGGGGCCGCGCCTCGCGCAGGTCGACCACAGGCACGACGCGCCCCTCCAGCCGCTCCACGATCACCACCGCCGCGCCGTTCGCCACGGCATTGGCGACGAAGCTGTGGCCGTCGGCGTTCTCTCCCTTCAGAGCGATGAAAACCCCGTCAGGTTCGACCTGGCGCGAGTCGACGTACACCGACGTCGCCCGCCGTTCCAGCTCCGCCGGACGGTGCGTCGTCAATCCCTGCACGATGTCGGCCAGTGTCAGCATAGCACGTCACTCCTACTGTACGTCGCTCGGCGGAATGTCGAGCATCGGGAACACCCGTTCCGCCAGCCGCCTGAAGATCACCGTCGCCGTCTGCGACCCCCACGGCGACGCGCTCGGGCGGTCCAAACGCACCAGGATGATCACCTCGGGATTCTCCGCCGGCGCGAAGCCGACGAAGGATGCAATCGTGCCATCGGGGTCGTACCCGCCGGGCAGCGGAATCTGGGCCGTGCCCGTCTTCCCGGCCACGTGGTATCCAGGCACCTGGGCCAGCGGCACGTTCTCGTCGACCACGTAGGCCAGAATCTCCGTCAGCGCCTGCGCCGTCTGCGCGGAGATCGGGTGGCCGCGCACCACCGGCTGGTGCGTCAACACGCTGCCGTCGGGCAGCACCTGCCGCTCGACCAGGTAGGGCGTCATCAACTGCCCGCCGTTGGCCACCGCGCCCACCGCTGCGATCATCTGAATCGGCGTCACGGCCAGCCCCTGGCCGTAGGAATTCGTCCCCAACTCGGAATCGTGCCAGTCGGACTGGCCCACTTCGTGTACCGAGCCGCTCGCCTCCCCTTGCAGGTCGATGCCGGTGGGGTTATCGAAGCCGAAGGTGCGCACGTACCGATAGAACGTCTCCGCCCCCATGCGCTGGCTCAGCCACGCCGCGCCGACATTCAAAGAGTTCGCCATCAAGCCGCGCATGTCCTGCACGCCGTAGGCCTGGCGGTCCCAGTTGCGCGTCACCAACCCGCCGATCTCGATCGCGCCCTCGTCGTAGTACGTCGTCTCGGGCGTCACCGTGCCGCTGTCCAGCGCGGCGGCCATCGTCACAACCTTGAAGACGGACCCCGGCTCGTACTGGAAACCGATGGCCGGGTTGACGAACAGCGCGTCCTGATTCAGATAGTCGATGTACTGGTGGGGGTCGTAGCTTGGGATGCTGACCATCGCCAGAATCGCCCCGCTGCGCGGGTCCATCACGATGACCAGCCCCTTCTGTGCCCCGAACTCCTCCAGCCCGCGCGCCAATTCCTGCTGCGCAGCCATTTGGATGCCCAGATCGAGCGTGAGCTCCAAATCGACCCCCGCCAGCGGCGTCTCGACGTCTCCCTCCAGAAACGGCAGCGGGTCCTGAACCAGCGGGTCGGTCTCTCCGTGCCATTGGGACGCCTGCGGCCGCAGGTCTGCGTCGTAGAACCCCTCCACGCCGTAGAAGCCGTCTCCGCTCTGACTGACGAAGCCCAAGAAGTGGGCGGTCAGCTCGCCTTGGGGATAGATGCGGGCCCACCACAGACGCGTATCGATGCCGCTGATGAAGAGGTCTTCGATGGCCTGGCCCTGTTCGCGCGTGGCGTCTTGTTCCAGAGTGACCCAGGAACGGCCGCCGGTCAGAGTGGCAGAAATCACGTCCGGCGGGAGGGCCAGGATATCCGCCAGTTGTGGCACCGCGCCCGCCACGTTGGGGATATAGGAAGGGCTGACCTCTATCGCGTAGCGGACGTCGTTGCCTGCCAGGAGCACCCCATTGCGGTCACGGATACAGCCGCGCGGCGGGTCGGGCAGGCGCAGATCGTGCGTCCGCTCTTCGACGCCGCGCTGCTGGTAATCGGCCCCCTCGACGGCCTGCACCAGGAAGAGGCGCGCGACGAGAATCAGGGCCAGCGCCCCGAGTACCAGCACCAACAAATTCAAGCGACGTCGCGTGGTTTCGGCCACCATCCATCCCCTGACTCAGCGATTCACGAACACCACCCGCTCGGCAGGCTGCAAATTCATCTCCTGCGCGCGCTGCATCAACGCGTCCGCCGACTGGATGCGCGCGATGTCCAGCTCCAGAGCCGCGTTGTCCTGCTGAAGCTGGTTGAGCTCCAGGCGCATGTCTTGCAGGTCACGCGCGGCAGCCACCACGTGACTGACGATCAGCAAGCGCGTGGCCCCGAGCAGGCCGATCAGCACGAGCAGCGCCACCAGCGCCCACAAGATGCGCCGGTTGAGTTCCACCCCCCTCTGGCTGAAGCCGTGTGCCACCCAGGCAGTAATGTCCTTCATGTCTACCTTTCGATCAGGCGCTCTGCGGCGCGCAGCTTGGCGGAGCGCGCTCTGGGATTCGCGTGCAGTTCCTCCTCGGTGGCGCGCACCGGCTTGGGCGTCAGCACCCGCACGCGGGCGCGGTGACCGCAGGTGCACACCGGCGCTTCGGGCGGGCAGACGCAGTCCCGCGACTCCCGGCGCATGAACTGCTTGACGATGCGGTCCTCCAGGGAGTGGAAGCTAATGACCACCAACCGCCCGCCGGAGGCCAGGACGTCCAAGGCCTGCGGCAACACCGCTTCGATCGCGTCGAGCTCGTCGTTGACGGCGATGCGCAGCGCCTGGAACGTGCGCGTCGCCGGGTGAATCCGCTCTCGCCCGCGCACCGCCGCCGCAACCACCTGTGCCAGTTCGGCCGTGGTCTCCACGGGCCGCGCCGCGACGATAGCCGCCGCGATGCGGCGGGCTTGCCGCTCCTCGCCATAGCGGTATAATATATCGGCCAGCTCTTTAACATCCAGGCCGTTGACCAAGTCCCGTGCCGTGAGGCCTTCCGCCATCGCGTCGAAGCGCATATCGAGCGGGCCGTCGTGCGTGAACGCGAACCCACGCTCAGGGTCGGCGAGTTGCAGCGAAGATAGCCCCACATCGAGCAGCACGCCGTCCACCGGCGCAATGTCCTCAGACAGTGTGGATAACGACGTGTAGGAACGATGGTGGAGCCGTGCTCGCTCGCCGAACGGGGCCAGATGCCTCTGAGCCACGCGCAAGGCAGCGGGGTCGCTATCGAATCCGATCAACCGGCCGTCGGGTGCGGAGGCCTCCAGAATCGCCCGCGCGTGCCCGCCGCCTCCCACGGTCCCGTCGACGTACGTGCCGCCCGGGCGCACGTTCAAGAAGCGCAACACCGATTGCAAAAGAACAGGGACGTGGACGGGGTCCGCTCCATCTTGTCCCCGCTCTTGTTCAAAGCCGGCACTCAAATGCCCAGGGTCGCCCATCGCTCGACATCCGCATCCGCCTCTCCGACCCGCGCCTGGACTTTCTCCCACTCCTCGGGAGACCAGATTTCGAGGTAGGTGTCGCAGCCGACGATGATCGCCTGCCCGTTGAGGTCGACGGAGTCCCGCAGCGTTTGGGGGATATTGATACGGCCCTGCTTATCGGGCGCGGTGTCGGTGGCACCGGCGTAAACGAGACGGCGGAAATCGCGCGCGAGGCGGTCGGTCATCGGCAAGTTGGCGATTTGTTCGGTGAACTTGCGCCAGGCGTCCATCGGGTACATCACCAGGCAGCGGTCCATCCCGCGCGTAACGACCAGCCCCATCGCCAGGTCGGTGCGGAATTTGGCGGGGATCGTCAATCGCCCCTTGTCATCGATCGTATGGATGAATTCACCCAAGAACATTTGTTCTACGCCTTCCCCACCAGACCGTAAAATCGACCCGCAAAAGGGGGAAAATTCCCCACTTTTCCCCACTTTCACCCATTATACACCACTTCTTGCCCCACGTCCAGTCTAAAAGGAAAAGATTAAGGTTCTCAGGACTTGCCCTTGGCCTTCTTTCTGTTACAATTGCGGTCTATGAAAAAATGCACCGCGCTGTTTCTAGCTATAGTATTCCTTCTCACTGCGCTCGGCCCCGCACACCGCACCACGCAGGCGGCCGGGCCGGACTATCGATTCGGCGTCATCGAGGCATACGACGCGCCCTGGGAGGCCTCGGCGCTGGGGGCCGGCTGGACGCGGGTCACGTTCCGCTGGAACGAGATTCAACCGGACAGCCCGGAACAGTGGAACTTGCCCATCACTGAGGAGCAGTTGAACCTGGAACTGGCTCAGGGACGGCAGGTGGTGGGGCTGCTGACGAATACGCCGGTGTGGGCCACCGATATGGAGCGCGGCATCGGCGTGCCGCGCGGGCTCTACCTGGGCCACAATGACCCCAATAACCTGTGGGGCGCGTTCCTACGCAACCTGGTCACCCGCTACGCCGGCCGCATCGACCACTGGATCATCTGGAACGAACCCGACATCTGGGACACGTATCACCAAAGTTGGGGCGGATCGGTGGAAGATTACGCCCAATTGCTGCGGGTCTCCTACGGCGTGATCAAAGAAACCAACCCCAACGGCGTCGTCCACCTGGCTGCGGTCACCCACTGGTGGGATGCGAATTACGGGCGGGACCTGTTCATGCACCGCCTGATTCAGGTGCTCATCAGCGACCCCAACGCGCCCAACTACAACTACTACTTCGACGTCGCCACCTTCCACGTCTACTTCCAGGCAGAGAACGTGTACGATTTGACCACGTTCTACTACAACATGCTGCGCGGGTACGGGCTGACGCAGCCGATCTGGATCGTCGAGACGAACGCCGCGCCCTCGGAGGACCCGGCGCGGCCGGTGCCGGGCGCGCAGTTCCACGTAACGCTGGACGACCAGTCCGCCTTCATCATCCAGGCGATGGCATTGGGCATCGCGGCAGGGGCGCAGCGTATCGCGGTCTACAAGATGATCGACACGGAGCGCGACCTGGCGGCCAACCCCGAGCCGTTCGGGTTGGTGCGCGCCGACGGCACCCGCCGACCCGCCTTCACCGCCTACCAGGTGGGGATGACCTATCTGGCGGGTTTCCGCTCGGGCACGTGGGTGCGGCGGGACGACGCCTCGGTGGTGGTGATCGACCGGGGCACGCAGACGACGACAGTGGTCTGGTCGCGCACGCCCGCGCCGCAGAGTGTGATCTTACAGGCGCAGACCACCAGCGCGCTGTTGGTGGATATGTGGGGGCGGGCGCGGTTGGTTTACCCCGAACGGGGCTACTACTACCTGGACGTGGCGGGGTGCGCCTACGAGGGCACGTGCCTGATCGGCGGCGCGCCGCTGATGTTGGTGGAAGATGCGTCGGGCAACCCGGACGTCGCGCCAATCGAGCCGGCACCCACAATGCCCGACGTCGACGTCCCGGAGCTGCCCACGTCGACGCCCGCGCTGACCTACACGCCCACGCCCAGCGCGACTCCCACCCCGTCCCCCACCTCCACGCCCACGGCCACCCCTACGCCCACGGTAACCCCCACCCCGTCCCCCACTCCGACCCCCTTGCCCCCCACCGACACACCGACGCCCACCGCCACCCCCACCCCGCGGCCTTACAGCACCCCCAGCACGTCCCGTCCCTCACCCTGGGCGCTCCCGCTGACCGGGCTGTTAGCGCTGGGGTTGGGAGCCATCGCGTGGGGCACGCGGAGAAGGACGAGGGTCCATTAGCAAAAAATGCCGTTGGTAGGGGTCGGTATCAGACCGACCCCTACCAACGGCACCATTGACCGAAACCCATTTGCGGAAGGGGTCCGGGGGAACGGGAAACCTTCGGTTTCCTTACGGTTTCCCCGGCGGGGTGCAGGGGCTCCGCCCCTGCAAAGTCATGGTAACCGAGGGTCGGCGGGTTTGAAACCCGCCCTACATCGAGA